>JAPLJV010000060.1 GCA_026388415.1 Deltaproteobacteria bacterium
TGACCAAGGCATGTCACCCCCCAGCCCGAGGTGAAGTCTATATACCTGTTCCCTGCTTCATCCCATACTTGGACGCCGGCACCTCTCTCAATTGAGACAGGTATCTTTCTAAAAAATAGTGGGGTGCATTTATCTTCCACCTGCATTGTCTTTGATGCTGTCATTGCCTTATTCCATTATAGCTAACACTCATGTTTTGTTTACCTGGGTACGACGCGATGTAAAGATTTTGAACTTTTATATAAATATGTTTCATGTCGTAACTTGTCCCGCGAGATCGGTAAATTTGGCTACTTCACTTTATTCCCGCTTGAAATCAGGCAATTTGTCAAGGTCACATTTTACCGATAGCGGGAAGTTGTCCACACCCCCGCCCACTTGCGCCTCTCGGTTGTCTATCATCAACACGACGGAAAAGTCCACCGAATATATTTTGTTACGGCCAGGTAGGGGGGAGGGAACGGTTCAAATTTTTTGAAATTTCACGAGGATCGGTTTCTGTGCCGGCAATATGATTTTGGACGAAGGGGGGCGGGAGAATTCAGGGAATTCCGAGGACATAATACCAATTAAAGGCATTGACCTGCTGGTAGTCTGTACTATGCCCCCCGATTATTAAATGTAAAAAAAGTTGACTTGATATGCCATGGAGATTATATCCACCACATGGCATGGGGCGTTGAATATGCCGATGCCATGGGAGGCGGCTTGGAGATCACCGCAATATTTCCCGATGGGGCGATTCAGATCAGTCAATTTGAAGGCATTGCCGCAAAGACAGAAAGGGGCAGTCTACCGAGTTCTGATTGAAAGATGTTAAATCCTGGCAGTGGATATTCTTTTCATTTAAGGGGTATATAGCTTCCTGAAGGAGAGCATTGGGTAATTTTGACGGGTGTACTTTCTTTTAAATGATATTCAATAAACAGAGGAGCAACCGCTTTGCATAAACCAAAATTGCACTACGCCTGGGTCATTGTGGGCGCCGGGGTCATCGGGGTTATGGCCTCCCTGGGGCTCGGGCGTTTCAGTTATGCCGTGATCCTGCCGGCCATGAAAGATGCTCTGGAGCTTAACTACGGGCAAATGGGGCTTTTGGGAACCGGCAACCTGGCAGGTTACCTCTGTTTTTCACTGTTTGGAGGTTTTCTTGCGTCGCGCTATGGCACTAAAATTGTGATCGTTCTCTCTTTGGTTTTCATGACGATTACTCTGATGCTGACCGGCATGGCAGGAGGATTTTATGGCACCCTGGCCGCCAGAATTTTCACAGGGGTCGGTAGTGCGGGCGCCAACGTGCCTATCATGGGCCTGGCCTCGGCCTGGTTTTCCACGCGGCGACGGGGACTGGCCGCAGGTATTCTCGTGTCCGGTTCCGGTTTGGGAGTATTGGCGACTGGTATCTTCCTGCCCGAAGTAATCAAGGCTTACGGCGCCGACGGCTGGCGCTGGGCTTGGTATTATCTGGCCGCCCTGTCACTGGTGATCACCTTGATTTGCCAATTGCTGTTGAAAGACACACCCGCAGAGAAAAATCTCTCCCCCTGCGGAACAGAAGCGGCAGTATTCACGACGGCGCCCGCCCGGGAACAGGGCAACAAAACCACCACCATTCCTTTGGACTGGGGGAAGGTGTACAAGAACCCGGCCCTATGGCAACTGGGGCTGGTTTACTTTGCCTTCGGCTTTTCTTATATTGTCTACGCCACTTTTTTCCCCGCGCACGTGATTAAAGCGGGTAATCTCAGCCAGGCCGAGGCCGGCCGAATCTGGTCGCTCGTGGGCTTCGTGAGTATGGCCAGCGGCTTTATCGGGGGGGGCATTTCCGACCTGATCGGGCGCCGTGCTGCGCTTTGCATCGTCTTTTGCCTGCACACCCTGTCCTTTGCCACTTTTGCTTACTCCACCAGCGTAATTGGTTTTTATGTCTCCGCCCTGGCCTTCGGCATCTCCGCCTGGAGTATTCCTTCCATTGTCGCCGCTTTTTCCGGCGACATCGTCGGGGCGCGCCTGGCGCCGGCAGCCGTGGGAGCGGTCACCGTTGTCTTTAGCATTGGTCAGGCCCTGGCGCCCTACGTGGCCGGCAGATTAGCCGACGCGTCGGGCACTTTTTTCTCCTCCTTCGTGCTGGCCGCCCTGGTAGCTTTGGGAGGAGCAGTCGGAGCGCTGTTCTTGAATAAAAGCGAAAAAGCAGTCTAAAAAATAACCCTGCTGCAAAAATATTAATTTCTTCTTATTCGTTCTAATACCGGTAGTAATCAGGCTTGAAAGGACCCTCCACAGGTATGCAAAGATAATCAGCCTGCTTCTGAGTCAGCGTAGATAGCCTTACATCCAGTCGCTCCAGATGCATACTGGCCACCTCCTCGTCGAGTTTCTTGGGCAACGTATAGACTGCGGGCAGCAATTTTTTGGTGGCCAATTCTATCTGGGCGAGGCATTGATTAGTAAAACTGGTGCTCATCACAAAGCTGGAATGTCCCGTTGCACAGCCCAGATTGACAAGTCTGCCCTCCGCCAGCACGATGATGGAGCGTCCTGATTTAAAGAGCCATTTATCAACCTGCGGCTTGATATTCGTCTTTTTGCAGCCCCGATTGGTTTCCAGGTAGTGCATGTCAATTTCGCTGTCGAAATGGCCGATGTTGCAAACAATTGCCTCATTTTTCATTCTTTCCATATCAGCGCCTGTTATGACATCACAGCAGCCCGTGGCCGTCACGAAAATGTCACCGGCGTCGACGACATCGGCCATAGTCTTGACTTCATATCCTTCCATGGCCGCCTGCAAGGCACAGATAGGGTCTATTTCCGTGATGATGACTCTGGCCCCGAGCCCCCGCATGGACTGGGCGCAGCCCTTGCCGACATCGCCGTAACCGCAGACGACAACCATCTTGCCGGCCACCATGACATCCGTGGCCCGCTTGATGCCGTCCACAAGCGACTCCCGACAGCCGTAAAGATTATCGAATTTGGATTTTGTGACCGAATCGTTCACATTAATGGCGGGGAAAAGCAGCTCACCGGCCTGGGCCATCTGATAGAGGCGATGCACCCCCGTCGTCGTCTCTTCGGAAACGCCGCGGATGCCGGCGCCTACCTTTTGCCAACGCTTGGGATCACGACTGAAACTCAGCTTGAGGCGGTCCATGATTACCTGGAACTCCTTGTTGTCATAAGACTTTTCCAGAAGGGAGGGATCTTTTTCCACCTTTATGCCCTGATGCACTAACAAGGTGGCGTCACCACCATCGTCCACAATCAAATCAGGCCCCGAGCCGTCCGGCCAGGTAAGCGCCTGCTCCGTACACCACCAGTAATCTTCGAGGGTTTCGCCCTTCCAGGCAAATACGCCGGCGGAATTGGCCTTCGCTATGGCAGCAGCGGCATGGTCCTGGGTAGAAAAAATATTGCAGGATGCCCACCGGATATCTGCCCCCAGTTCCTGCAAGGTTTCTATCAGCATGGCGGTCTGGATAGTCATGTGCAGGCTACCCATTACTTTCAATCCCGCCAATGGCTTTGAAAAACCATACTTTTTCCTCACGGCCATCAAACCAGGCATTTCATTTTCAGCCATATCAAGTTCCTTGCGGCCCCATTCGGCCAGAGAAATATCGGCGACCTGATATTTTAGCGCTTTGTCAATTTCCTTCATTTAAACTTTCTCCTGTGCGTATGATTTCAATATTTTAGGCGCTGGCTCCTGCCTTGAGTTTGGCAACCATATCCGTCTTTTCCCAAGGGTAATCGTCCATGAAAAGCGTCCGGGGCAGTTTCCGGTAGATGTCGGGATTGAGCAGATCAAAGCGCTCCATCATCCCCCGGGGCGTCAAATCAAAGAGCGTCTCGATAAGGGCGGCAATCTTGTTATCCGAAATACTGCCGGTGCCAAAGGTGCTTACATAGATGGAAAAGGGCTTGGCGATACCGATCGCGTAAGAGAGCTGTACGGAACATTTGGTCGCCAAACCGGCAGCGACAATGTTCTTGGCCACGTAGCGCGAACCGAAGGCTGCCGAACAATCTACCTTTTCAGGCGATTTATTTACAACCGCACCGCCGCCCAACTGCGCGCCCGGATAGCCGCCATAAAATTGAACCACTAATTTGCGACCCGTAATGCCGGAATCGGCCGCACTGCATGAATTTACCGACTGCCATTCCCCGGTGGGATTAAAGAAGAAGGCCGTTTTCTCATCCACCCATTTACCGAGGGAAGCCATGGCTATGCGTCTGGCCTGATCGGCAACGCCGGCCCTGGCATCGTCAGCCACTCGTCTGTAATCAATGGCATTCGACATCAGTACCTTCGCCACGCGGACAGGCTTTCCCTGATCGTTGTAGTCCACTGTCACCTGCCCCTTACCGTCCGGGGCAAAGATGGGATTCCTGCAATTTTCAAAAGCCCGCATCATATTGTTTACGAGCACATAGGGCAGGGGAAGCAATTCCGGTGTTTCGTTGCAGGCAAATCCATAGATGATCCCCTGGTCGCCGGCGCCGATTTCCTTATACAGGCCGAGTTCCGCCCGCGTACCAATATTGATGTCGCAGGACTGGGGAATAATCGTATTCAAGATGCCCATGGAACTTCCGTCCAGGCCCAGAATGGGATCATTATAGCCCAGTGTCAGCACGACATTGCGGACGCACTTGTCCACATCCACGTATACGCGTGTGGAAACTTCGCCGCCCACAACACAGAGCCCCTTTCCTAAAAATACCTCCACCCCACAGTGCGGCATGTTGTCAATGGTCATGCCGGTTTTTTTCTCTTCCAGCAAAATATCAGCAATAATGTTGGCGGCAATGTGATCCGCCACCACGTCCGGATGCCCGACCTTGACACTTTCCGATGTAATCTGCATTTAACCTCCTATAAACAGCTTTCTTAAGACAATTTTTATATAATAGCTTTTCGCTCCGTGGGCGTCACTATGCCCGCTGAAATAATGAGAGTGAAGGCCTCTTCAACTGACATATCCAGATAGATAAGTTCATCTTCCGGCATGATCATGTACAACCCCGTCGTCGGATTGGGCGCGGTAGGCATAAAAACACTTACGTATTGAGCATTGTTGCCCACCTTGGCACTGATTTCCCCTTCGATAATACCGGTAATGAATCCAACGGAATAGGTGTTTTTACTCGGAAAATGGAACATAACAACTTTTTTGAAACTGGCGCTGCGATCAGCGAACATGGTGTCCGCGATCTGCTTTATGGCTTGATATATGCTTCTGATGAAGGGTATTTTATCAAGCAAGCCTTCGCCCATCTTCACTATCTTGTTGCCGAAATAACTCTTAGCAATCAGACCACACAGAAGAATCAAGGCCACCGTAACGATAACGCCCAGGCCCGGTATGTGGAAGGGCAGAAAAACGTCCGGTTGATACCGATCGGGAACGATCAGCACAAGGCTATCCATCATTTCAATGAGAAAGATGAAGATGTAAATCGTCAATCCTACCGGCATGACCACAGCCAGGCCGGTAAAAAATATACTCTTTAAATTCCTTTTCAATACTAACGAACTCCAAAAATCATTTGAGCGGCGTTAAAGCGGGCTGATGCTTAACAAAAAGATTTTAGTTTTACAACACTTATCTTCTGCTTTTTCCGCTATTTTTGCTTCTTTATTCTGTTTTGTTCATCCAGAAGGATACATGTTGGAGACCAGCGTTTTGCTTCCGCATCATCCAGGAGGATGTAGGTAGCAATGATGATCAGATCGCCCCGGGAAACTTTCCTGGCCGCAGCACCGTTCAAACATATTACCCCGCTGCCCCTTTGTCCCTTGATGGCGTAGGTTGAAAATCGCTCTCCATTGGATATATCGTAAATGGCCACCTTTTCATAAGGTATAATTTCCGCGGCTTCCATAAGCCCTTCGTCAATGGAGATACTCCCCTCATAATGCAGGTCGGCATCGGTAACGGTAGCACGGTGTAGTTTTGATTTGAGCATAAATCTTTGCATGGTTTCCATCCTTTATTTTTAAAAAAGGGCAATATTAAGTGGTTCACCGAAGACATGATTATCAATCAGCCTCGTTCTGCCGATCTTCACCGCCAAGGCTAATAAAGCTTCCTCTCCCAATTGCGCCAGGTCTCGAAGAGTTAAAATACTGCATATTTTAGCATATTCAAGCTGTATCAATGGATTCTTCGCCAGGCGATTCCTCACCGCCTGCAATATCCTGGCGGCATCACGCTCGCCGTCATCATACAACCGTTTTGCCAACAGGAGTGATTGGCTTAAACTGAGCGCCGCCTCTCTTTCCTTTTCCTGCAAATAGGTATTTCTGGAACTCATAGCGAGACCATCCACTTCCCTTACGGTGGGCATTCCGATGATTTCCAGATCCAGGTTCAGGTCTTCCACCATCCGCCGGATAACCACCAACTGCTGAAAATCTTTCTTGCCGAAAATCGCCACCTGGGGTTTGACTATGTTGAACAGCTTGCAGCAGACTGTGGCCACACCACGGAAGTGGCCTTGCCTCGTTAGCCCACAAAGATTTTGCGTCACTTCTTCCAAATTTATAAAAGTCTGATAATGTTCAGGATACATATCGCTGCCGGCTGGACAAAAGATGACGTCTGTGCCAACACTGGCAGCCATTTGCGAGTCTTTGTCAAAATCCCGGGGGTATTTTTCGAAATCTTCTCCCACACCAAACTGGATCGGGTTGACGTATATGCTCAGCACCAGGCAGTCTTCCCTTTGTCTTCCTTCCCGCAGCAGATGCAAGTGCCCTGCGTGCAGATAACCCATGGTAGGAACAAAGGAGATCGTTTGGCCTGCTTGCCGGAGCTGCCGGGAAAAGGCCTGCATTTCTTTTACCGATTGAATTATTTTCATCATTTACCCTATAAAAAAAGCCCCCTGTCGCAGACAGGAGGCTTGTACATTCAACTATATACCCAAAACTCACCTCCGTCCCAGTCCGTCTGTCGGATCCAAGCGGTGCTTTCCCCTACACAATTTTTTACTGTTCGTCAAGCAATTTTCTCGATGCCAGAACCAGGAAAACTATTTTTTCTCCTGTCCGGGGATCTGACCCTTCATTGCTTCCTGCATCTGCTTGGCCGCCTCTTCTATCTGTTTCTGTTGTTCGGCAGTCATCGCTCCCCCCTGAGGCACTTTGGAAAGATCCTCCATCTTCCTGGCAGCTTCGCCCATATCTCTAACGGCCTTTTCGGTGGCTTTCTGCATACTGGCGCTCGGCACAGGGCCCGACACAGGGGAGGAGATGAAGATGCGCGACGCAAAGCCAATGACCACGGCAATGATGATAGCGGCGATAACGACGGCAGCTGTATATCCTAATGCTTTCTCCTTGGGGGACTTCATGAGAATCGGAATGCCCGTGTAAATCAGATATAAACCATAAAGCCCCAGAATCATGAGGGGGCTTAAGGCGGGAATGATGGCAAACACCCCGGTCACCCAGCCTGCGGTATAGGAGTACGCCGCCAGCTTGAGAGACTGATTGAAATCCTTTGTTCCGGCAAATTGGGGAGCGAGGTAGTCTATTATCAAGGCCAGTATATATACCCCCACCAGGTTGAGAACATACTGGACAACAGCGGAACTGAGGGAGCTTGTGAGTGGAAGCCGGTATGTTCCGATAAATGGCATGCTGATACCAATAATCGTCATCCCGATGATCGAAGCCACCGGACCAATTGCGGCCAGCGGGATGATATAGTTTTTATACAGCTCCGCTGTATTTGTGGTCTCGCCGGAAATGACCTCCCATTCCTTTTGAGGTTGAAGCAAAATCCCTTTGACACGCTCAACTAAATTCATTTTGGCCTCCTTTTAAATTGCAAAAAAATCTTGTTTAATACTTCACCTCCACCAGAAATAATCCCTGCGGCGGCGCGGTTATACCGGCGCTTCTACGTTCTTTGGCCTGCAAAACGTTTAATAATTCTTCCGGGGTTCTCTTCCCTCGGCCCACTTCAACCAGCGTACCCACCAATGACCTTACCATATATCTTAAGAACCCATCGGCTTCCAGGTAAATATTGATAATTCCCGAAGTCATTTTTTCCAGTCGCACATCTGTAACAGTTCTGATGCAATTGTAATCGCCTACCTTTTTGCCGCAAAAAGCCGTAAAGTCATGCCGCCCCTTAAGAACAGAGAGCCCCTTTTCCATCTCCATTAAATTAAGCGGAGTACGGACATACCAGGCATATTTGCGGTACAGCGCCGATCGGGTTGGACTGTTAAATATCTGATACATATAGACTTTGCTCTTGGCATCGAAACGGGCATGGAAAGATTCGGATACTTCCTGAAGTTCTTTAACGACAATATCGCCCGGTAAAAGGCTGTTCATGCCCGCCAAAAGATTTGAGGCACTGATGCCGGAGCTGGTTTTAAAATGCGCGGTCTGTTTGAGGGCATGAACGCCCGCATCTGTCCTGCCTGAACCGAAAATGGCCACCCTCTCCCTTGTGATGCGAAAGACAATGTCTTCCAGAACCTGCTGAACAGTAGCAGGGTCCCGCTGCCTTTGCCACCCGTGATAACCGGCGCCATCATATTCCACGACCATCTTCAGATTACGCACTTCAACCCTTGCCGTCCAGGGCTTCAATCGCCGGCAGCTTCTTCCCGCCCAACAGTTCCATGGACGCTCCACCTCCTGTGGAAATATAGGTAATCCGGTCGCTTTCACCCGTCCTGTTAATAGCCACATCCGTATCCCCGCCTCCGACGATGGTTGTGGCATACGAATTTGCCAGGCTGTGCGTGAGGGCGGTCGTGCCTCTGCTGAAGGCATCAATTTCAAAAACGCCCATGGGACCATTCCACACAATCGTTTTGGCATTACTCAAGGCTTCCGTAAAAAGCGTGATGGTAGCCGGACCGATGTCCAGACCCATCCAGTTGGGATTGATCTCTTGAACAGGTACAATTTTAGTTTCCGCCTCGGCACTTTTTGCCTCGGCAATGACACAATCCACCGGCAGGTAAAATTTGACCTTTAAAACTTTTGCCCGATCCATCACATCCCGTGCCGTCTCCAACAGATCGTCTTCAACGAGCGACTTTCCCACCTCATAACCGAGCGCTTTCAGAAAAGTAAAGGCCATCCCGCCGCCGATAATCAACTTATCCACCTTGTTGATGAGATGCAGCAATGCCTGCAGCTTGCCCGAAACCTTGGAACCGCCGGCAATGGCAACAAAAGGCCGGATGGGGCTGTCAACCGCCTTAATCAAATAGTTGAGTTCTTTTTTAATCAGAAAGCCGGCCCCGCAATCCTTGACAAACTTTGTGATACCGACATTCGAGGCATGACGCCGGTGAGCATTGCCAAAGGCATCATCAATATACACATCGGCAAACTTGGCCAATTCCTGGGCGAAGCCTGGATCATTAGCCTCTTCCTCCGCATGAAATCTCAGGTTTTCCATCAGCAGGACGCTCCCCGGCTTTAGTCCGTCCACTAACTCTGCCACAGCAGCGCCTATGCAATCGTTGGCCAGGCGGACTTCTTTGTCTAAGAGCCGCGACAATCGTTTCGCCACGGGGGCCAGGCTGAATTCGGGAGTCACCTTACCCTTCGGCCTGCCCAGATGGGACATGATGATAACTCTAGCTCCTTCGTCGAGGGCATAATTTATCGTGGGGAGGACAGCGCGGATTCTGATATCGTCGGTGATATTTAAACTGCTATCCAGGGGAACATTAAAATCAAACCGAAAAAGAACTCTTTTACCTTTGATGTTGATCTGGTCAATAAACAGCATAGCCCCTCCTACAGAATTCATTTTTGCACCGCCAGTATATCTCACCTTTTCAATCCGGTCAATACGAAAATATGATAAATTCCAGACATTAAAGTATGGTTGGTAGCTCCAGGGCAATAAATATCTTGAAATTATGAACCTTATTAAGTAACGTTCAAGCAAAACAATACCTGCTTTTAATCAAATGGGAGTTTGTGCTTTTATGGAAAAAGAATTGCCAGTCCCCACGGAAAAGAAAATTAGAGAGTTTGAAATAACGAGAGATAAATTGATGACCATGGGCGGAGAAAACATGATCCAGCGGCAGCATGAACTGGGGAAGCTTTCCGCCCGTGAAAGACTCGATGTACTCTTCGACGCCGAGACCTTTCAGGAATCACAGCTTTTCGTTAAACACCATTCAACTCTCTTCGGTATGGAAAAAAAAGAAATCCCTGGCGATGGCGTAATAACCGGGTTTGGCAAGGTCAATGGACGGATCGTTTTTGCTGCCGCTCAGGATTTCACGAGCGCGGGCGGAAGTCTCGGTGAAATGCACGCCAAAAAAATATGGAAAGTCATGGATATGGCCATAGCCGCCGGGAAACCGTTTATTGCGCTGAACGATTCCGGAGGGGCGCGCATTCAGGAAGGCGTACCCTCGTTGGATGGTTGCGGCGGCATCTTCTACCGCAACGTTCTGGGATCGGGTTATATTCCCCAGATTACCGCTATTATGGGACCTGCCGCCGGAGGCGCCGTTTACTCGCCGGCTCTTACGGACTGGGTTTTCATGGTTAAAGGCAGCAGTTACATGTACGCCACCGGACCGGCAGTGGTAAAATCCGTCATTGGCGAGGACGTTACCCACGAGGAGTTAGGTGGCGCCCTGGTCCACGCCACCAAAAGCGGCGTTTGTCACTTCGTGGCCGTAAGTGATCAGGACTGCATTGAAAAAATCAAGACGCTGCTTTCCTATGTGCCCGACAACTGTCACAGTCCCCTGCCGACCGTTACCTGCCAGGACAATGCCCTCCGGGAATGCCCCGACCTGGACACGATTATCCCCGACAGGTCAAACCAGGCTTACGATATGAAAAATGTTATCATGTGTGTCGCCGACAATAATGAAATTTTCGAACTTCACGAACTTTGGGCCAAGAATCTCATGGTGGCTTTTATCAGAATGATGGGCCGCCCGGTCGGTGTTATTGCCAACAACCCCCAATATGGCGCCGGCGTCCTGGATGTTAATGCGTCCGACAAGGCCTCACGTTTTATCCGTTTTTGCGATGCCTTTAATATCCCTCTCTTAACCTTCGCCGATGTTCCTGGTTATATGCCGGGAACACGCCAGGAATGGTCGGGGATTATCAGTCACGGCGCGAAACTCCTGCACGCTTATTCAGAAGCCACTGTCCCCAAGATAACCGTCGTTATCCGCAAGGATTACGGGGGCGCCTATATCGGCATGTGCAGTAAACAATTGGGCGCCGATTACGTCATGGCCTGGCCGACAGCAGAGATTGCGGTGATGGGCGCAGAGGGAGCCTGCAACATCATTTACAATCGTGAAATTTCCTCAGCCGCTGATCCGGGAGCCAAGCGGCAGGAGTTGATTAATGCGTATGAGAAACAGTTTAATAATCCGTATTTCTCCGCCGGGATGGGAATTATAGACGAAATCATCGCCCCACGCGAGACGAGAAAAAGGGTCGCCGAGCTGCTGGAAGCACTTAAAGACAAGTCAGAAGCCAGACCGAAAAAGAAGCATGGCAATATACCTTTGTAAAAGTTGAGGGCAGATTTAATCCCGGTGCAGCGACTTCAAAAGCCTTTTTATGACGGCTGGCTTACCTAAAACAGCCACTAATTTATCCAACTCCGGTCCCTGGGTGCAACCGGTAAGGGCACAGCGGATAGGCAAAAAGAGCGTGCGGCCTTTCATGGAGGTAGATAGCTGTACACTATTAATGGCCCATTCGTAATAATTCTTTTCCGGACATTCCCTGGAATTAAGACTTTCATAAAATTGCCCGACGATCCGCCGGGCCTCTTCGCCCTCCAACAAAGCATTCGCCGCCGGAGATAATTCGTATTTTTCATTATTAAAGATTGGCAGATAGTCTTTTATTTCCGACAAAGTGCGAAGATTTCCTTGGACGGCGGCGGCAATTGCTGAAACCGGCGGGTAGCCGGGATCATGGTCGCCCTCATAGCCCGCTTCGCGCATAAATGGCAGTAACAATTCAGATAATATTTCCGGAGGACATTTTTTTATATAAATGCCGTTCAGCCAGCTAAGTTTGTCTTCGTCAAATATGGCCGCGCTCTTACCCGTATTAACGATGCTAAATATCTTTATGATTTCTGATATATCAAATACTTCACGGCCCTCCCCAAAGGAATTGCCCATTAAAGCAAGATAATTTATAAGAACTTCCGGCAAATAGCCGCGACTTCTGAATTCCCGAACAGATACAGAGCCGTGTCGCTTGCTTAATTTTGTCCGGTCCTTGCCCAGGATAAGGGAATGGTGAGCAAAAACGGGGCAGGAAAAACCCCAGGCACGGTAAAGCAGTATCTGCACCGCCGTATTGGACAGATGATCCTCGCCCCTGATGACATGACTGATATTCATGAGATGGTCATCAATAACCACGGCAAAATTATAAGCTGGCAACCCGTTGGAACGAACGATGATAAAATCGCCCAGAGCGCGGCCATCGAACTTCATGGCGCCGCGGATCATGTCGGCAAATTCGATGGGGCCGTCCTCCACCCTGAAACGCCAGGCCGGCCGTCTTCCCTCATCTTCACGTATCTTACGATCTTCCTTAGTCAAATTACGGCATTTCCCCATATATCTCGGCATCATCCGGCGAGCGACCAGGCTTGCCCTTTCGGCCGCCAGTTCCTCTTCCGAACAGTAACAAGGATATACCTTTCCTAACGCAATCAGCTCAGACAAATGAGAATTATAGATTCCCAGGCGCTCCGTCTGGTGGTAGGGGGCAAAGGGACCTCCTATCTCCGGCCCTTCGTCCCAGTCAATGCCGAGCCACCGTAAGTCATCAAGAAGATTTTGTTCGAAGGTTTTTGTGGTTCTCAATTGATCGGTATCTTCGATCCGGAGGATGAAATAACCACCATGCTGCCTGGCAAACAGCCAGTTAAAAAGAGCCGTCCGGGCATTGCCCACATGGAGTTCTCCCGTCGGAGACGGGGCAAATCTGACTCTTGGTCTGGCGATATTCAACCGCGCTTCTCCTTAACCGTCACCACGGCGAAGGCGGCAACGCCTTCGCCCAATCCTACTAAACCCATGCCTTCATTGGTTTTGGCCTTGATATTCACCATCTCCGGTGCAATACGTAGAATTGTGGCCATATTAGCTGCCATCGCACTTATATGGCCCATTAATTTCGGTCGCTCCAAAACGATGGTACAATCAACGTTATGGAGCAGGAAAGCCTTTTTGTCAGCCAAGAAGACCACCGCCTGTAGAAGGATGAGGCTCGATATGTCTTTATAATTCTCGTCATTATCAGGAAAATGCCGACCGATATCTCCTTCGCCGATAGCGCCCAGAATGGCGTCACAAATGGCATGGACCAGCGCGTCGGCATCGGAATGCCCCCACGAGCCTTTATCATGGGGTATTTCAACCCCTCCGAGGATTAGCTTTCTGCCGCTGACCAGTCTGTGACTATCATAGCCGAAACCGATCCTCATTTTACGCACCTTCCTATATCACCAGATTGCGCTTCCTGGCTGCTTACCGCGTTTCTGCCCTGCCTCGTCTTTAGAATTAGCTCACCCCACTCCAGGTCAACAGCCGTCGTTATTTTTATATTATCGTAAGATCCGATTATCATTGTTACTTTTTCCCCAATGCGTTCTACCAGGGCGGCATCATCGGTACCGTAATAATTGTCAGCGTAAGCCGACTCGTATGCCTTCTTCAGCAAAGAAGCCAAAAAAACCTGCGGTGTCTGAGTCAACCACAACTGGTCACGGTTGACCGTTGCGGATACGCGTCTATGGCCGTCAACCTTCTTGATCGTATCCGTTACGGGCAGGCCTACCGTTACCGCTTGAGAACGGGCAGCCTCTTTTATGGCTGCATTTATTGTTGCCGGGGAAATAAAAGGTCTGACACCATCGTGAATAACCACCAGATCGTGATCTGAACCGATAAGATCAACCCCCCTTTTAACCGAGTCCTGACGTCGCTCTCCCCCGGTCAGAACCCGGTTCACCTTGGTAAGATGGTACGGAGACAAAATCTTTTGCGGCGCCGCTTTCACATCTTCCTCAGGCAGAACAAGATAAATGTCATCTACCAGCGATGCTTGCTGGAATGCCATTAAGGTATGCACAAGGATGGGAAGCCCGCCCAACATTAGATATTGTTTCGGAATATCGCCACCCATCCGCGTTCCCGATCCCCCGGCAGGTATAATGGCCAAAGTTTTCATTTCTACCCTGAATTAAAAGAAAAAGCCCGGCGCTCATGCAGCCTTCCGGGCTTATATAGTTATTTTTTGCTATTATTTATGGCAAATGCTTCCCGCTCGGAAGCGACCTCTTTGAATTCGGAAAAGATCATGCGACCGGCGGTGGTCTGAAGTACGCTGGTAACAGTGACAACGACACTGTCCCCTTGCTGCCTCTGGGCATTGTCTACAATTATCATGGTGCCGTCATCAAGATATGCAACCCCTTGACCCGGTTCTTTACCGTCCTTGATAATCTTGACTGTCATCATCTCGCCCGGTAGTACCACGGGTTTCATGGCATTGGCAAGTTGATTGACATTTAATATTCTGACTCCCTGCAGTTCGGCAACTTTATTCAAGTTGAAGTCATTGGTAACAATGTTGCCGCACAGTTTCTTAGCCAGCGCCACCAGCTTCGCATCAACAGCCTTGATTTTAGGAAAATCATGCTCGGAAACCTCAATATTGATGCCTGAGCTTTTCTGCATGCGGTTTAAAACATCAAGACCACGGCGCCCACGCGACCGTTTTATAGAATCCGAGGAATCAGCAATATACTGCAATTCTTCCAGCACAAAACGCGGTACCATTAAAGTGCCCTGGATAAAGCCGGCGTCACAAATATCTGCAATTCTGCCATCTATGATTACGCTGGTGTCAAGGATGCGGACATCATGTCCCTCATTCGCCTGCCCCGACAACAATATGTTGAATTCTTCTATTTTCTTTGCTCCCAGAACAAGTCCCAGATAGCCCATCACACCGGTAAGCAAGGCGTATATCCAAGGGACGACCTGCTGCTT
The DNA here is from genome assembly GCA_026388415.1 of Deltaproteobacteria bacterium. Classification (NCBI taxonomy): domain Bacteria; kingdom Pseudomonadati; phylum Myxococcota; class Myxococcia; species Deltaproteobacteria bacterium. The sequence goes on from JAPLJV010000060.1 coordinate 15,067, forward strand.
TTCCATAATATTGCTTACAAAACTGAGGCCATAAGCCAATAAAAAGGCAATCAGCAAACCAACAATCATACCAACTACGCCACCAAATATATTTTTCAGAGGAATCTTATTAATGGCTTGCTCGATCTTCATGACAAGTAATGCAATCAGTAATCCTGAAATAAATCCCAACAGCGACCGTGGAAATCCAAAATAGCTGTCAACTATAAAGTAGCTGCTCACAGAACATGCCAGACTTAAGAGTAACCTCACAATCAATTAAATCACCCCCCTTCTCCGGCCTCAATTACGCCTTTGTTGCCCACATATACCGGGAATATGGCGATTGTTTAAGGTAACAAACTATTTACGGGATAAAACACCTTATTTAATTGTCAAAGAATCGTTATAACGGCTAAAAAAATAATTATTGAACAGAAAAAATTGTCTGCAAATCCTGCTCTATCTTTGTCTCTGCAGATTTGCTGGCTACAGAAATCTCTTTTACCAGGAGGTTTTTAGCGGTGTCCATCATTTTCCTTTCACCGAAAGAGAGGTTTTTGTCAATCTTCAAAATAAAAAGATCACGTAGAACGCTCGCTATCTCAAATACCGATCCCGTCTTGATTTTTTCCAGGTAGTCCCGATAGCGCTTGTTCCACGTCTGCCGATCAATATTTACGTTCTTGTTTCTAAGGATGGCATAGACTTTAGGAATTTCTTCCGCCGGAATGATTTCTCTCAAACCGACTGAAGCGGCGCTGTCGGTAGGGATCATAATTTTCATACCATTGCCTAATATCTGCATGATGTAAAACCTCTGATTAGATCCCATAACCTCGCGGTATTCAATGGCCTCAATAACCCCTACACCCTGTGCCGGATATACCGCTAAATCACCTACATTGAACATTTTTTACCTCGAGTCCCGGATAAATTTATTTTAATGGGGCATTCTATCATATTATGGATATCGCTGCAACACTATTCTGGCGGTATGGAATCAGCAGAGAAGGCGGGAGGCTCTCTAACTTCCGATAACTAAAATATAATCTGCGTTGCCCCGATGCCAATAGTCAATGCCCGCTCCAACCAAAAAGTTTCAACATAGCTCACTTAGAAGAAGTTCTTTATAACTTTGAATCACATGATCCGGTTTTGCCGCCAGGATATCTTCTCTTACATTTTCACCATCTGTAATAATCATTACCCTGATGCCCGCGTTTCTGGCCGCATTAATGTCATCCAGGCTGTCGCCCAGAAAAATACTATTATCCTTACTTATCCCCAACCTCCCTATCGCCAGATTCAATCCGTCCGGGTTGGGTTTAAGATTTAGAACATCGTTACGGCTAAGGGCGACATCGAAAAATTCTGCCAGACCGAGTTTTGACAAAGCCCTGGTAAGTGTTTTACCCCCCACGTTGCTTACCAGACCGGTGCGAATCCCTTTAGCCTTAATCGCCGTAAGGAAATCCTTTACGTCTGGTCGCAGAGCCCAACGTGTCAGCGCATCTTCATCATACCGGTCATATACACAACCGATTTTCTCCTGCACCTGAGTCGGCGGTAATCCTATTTCAGTTGCTACCTGCATGGCTTCTGTCATCAGGGTGGAATATCTTCTGCTAAGAACCCGGTCTTTGGCAAAACCCATATTCCAGAGCATTTTCAGGGTTTCTGCAACCGCTGCGGAAAGCTGCCACTGAAAGTCTACCAAGGTTCCCTCAAAATCAAAAAGCATTGCCTCGATATTATTTAAACGCATGCCGCGTGTCATGCGGATCGGTTGGTTCATTGGTATCCTCCCATGATCTAAAAGGATTCTGCCTTTCAGCATGTGATGAGAGTAACACAAGAACAACAAACTATCAATGCGAACGTACCGATTTTTCAAATAAAAACCCGAGGCTGACACGCTATTCAATTTATCAAGAAGAGTCTGAGTTGTGGTTACTATCCCACAGCGCTTTCTGCGTAATTCGCTGGCAACTATTCGTGAATTGGCATACAATGCCCCCGGAGTCAGATAAGCGGGATAATATCATTGGAAAGGATCAAATGAAAAAGTACCGGAATAAATCTCCCGAAGAGGTGATTAAATTAGTGACGATAGAAATTATTGAGCGTGCCATAAAACTGGGAGCGAAAAATAACCGTTCGATATTTATCAGTAAAACCTCCGGCGGCAAGGGAGTTGCCGTGCAGATGTTAAATCCCCAAACAAAGGAAGGGAGGGAAAATTTAGAAAAGTTTTTTCGCCCCGTAAGAAGGCACTATACAATTTCCGGGCTGGGGTCTCCGGAAGAACCGAATGCGATCAATTGGCGAGTCCTTAACCTTCCGTTCGGCAGGAGAGTTTTGCTTGTATTTCAGGGCATCGTATCTTACCTGCTGAAAGGAACTCCCCGGAAAAACATATTTTGCCGCTGGATGGGTGTGCATATTGGGAAAGGTACGGAAATAATGCAGATGGTCTGGTTTGACCACTTCCGTCCGGAGCTGATTTTTATCGCTGATAATACTCTCCTGGGGGCGTTGAGCCGGCTTACGGTTCATATTTATGAAGGCAATGGTAAATTCCGCTATGGACTGATTGAAATAGGCAGCAATTGTAAATTGGCCTCAGGCACCGGAATTGGACCAATACAGATTGGAGATAACGTAAGAACCATGCCGGGGACTACACTTTCTCCTTATTTCTCTAAAATAAAATCCGGATCTGTGGTTGGCTGGGATACACCGCATGTAAAAGAACTCCAGCAAGAAGAAGTTCCGATGTTGGAGGATATTCAGGAAACATCAGGTTCTTCATCCTTATAACGGGCCTGTATTTGCCGCATAATTAGTAATGTAGAAATCATCCCATTGATCGAGGTTCGATATTTTCCTGTCTTAAAAAATGGCGCCGGTAAAAAGCCAGCTCCGCGATGGAAGCCTGCAGGTCATAGTAGGCATCGTGACGGGTTCCCGCAGCCGGCAGAACCGCCTCGGGAAAATATTTTCGGACGATATCCGAATTCTCTTTTTCAAATTCAATATCAGGGTGGATCCGCTGCCATTCCAACTTGAAGGAGGTTACATCAAGATGGCGGTAATGGAGCCTGCTCCGGAAACGGGGGAGAAAGTGGTGCACCAGCCACCAGTCGGCATGGATGCTGTTACCTGCCAGGAAAGGCCTCTCCCTTTCGTTCGCTGCCGGAGGACCGACAACCGCATCTACATAGGCGGCAAGCTGGTTGTCCGCTTCGGCAAGATCTACTGCCAATTCAGAGCGACATGCAATAACCAGGTCCGGGAGATTTTGCTCGACCCATGGGCTCGGTTTTTCACCCATCAGCAGCCGGACGGGCAATATTACATCATTTACCTGAGGAACAACGCGTCGCAATGAAGCATCCGTAATCAAAGCGGAAACTTGAAGCAGTTGCGCCCTCTCCAGATCGAGGTCTGAATATTCCGTATCGAACCAGATATAAAAATCGGCCCCTTTTTTGCTATTATCTGACATTTTGCTCAATCTCATTTGCAGTGCCGGGATAATTCCCGGATGTTTGGACCAGTGGCTTAAGAAAATCTTCACTCATAACGACGATGACAAATTGGCTGAGACATTGCTTGTAAGGGATCGAAGTATAGGGGGGCTATTTTTGCTTGTCAATGGATATTTTAACTGACTGGGTGGCCAGAAACGTTACTATTGACATCCGCAATTATTTCCATTACCCCTGTTGCCGGAAATGAAAACAGGTGGAGGAGAATAATGATGCTGGGCCATAAGCGTATTGCTCGGAAAATAATTATTGTAGGTGGCGTCGCCGGCGGCATGTCCGCCGCTGCCAGACTGCGGCGTCTTGCTGAGGAAGCGGAAATTATTGTCTTTGAAAAAGGGGAATATATCTCCTTTGCCAATTGCGGCCTGCCTTACTACATTGGCGGTGTAATCAAAGACCGGGCGGCACTGATAATACAGACTCCCGCCGCTTTTTCCAAGCAATTCCAAGTTGATGTGCGCGTAGCTCATGAGGTTCTGTCCCTTAATCGGGCAGCAAAAAAAATAATGGTAAAGGATTTAGCCTCAGAACGGATCTACGAGGAGAGCTATGATAAGCTGATTTTGGCACCCGGCGCAGAACCATTGCGGCCCCCATTGCCGGGGATAGAGCACGAAAAAATCTTCACGTTGCGCACGCTCGGCGATACCGATAAAATTCGGGATTTCCTTGAGAACAATAAACCTAAAACCGCGCTTGTCGTCGGAGGCGGCCCCATCGGATTGGAAATGGCCGAAAATCTGGCGGAGGCAGGACTTCAGATAACCCTTGCCGAGGCCCTGCCGCAGGTAATGAATACTGCGGATATGGAAATTGCCGCCCTGATCCATAAAAATCTGCGAGAAAGAGGAATAGCACTTTGTTTGTCTAACGGTGTAAAATCCTTTGCCGATAACGCCGGTAAAGTTGTTACCTTACTGACAAGTGGACGGGAAATTGTGACGGATTTGGTCATCTTTGCCGTGGGGGTAAGGCCGGAAACAAAGCTGGCCACGGAAGCTGGTTTGGCTGTCGGCCGGGGGATCAGTGTCAACGAATTCCTGCAGACATCCGATGAAGATATCTATGCCATCGGCGACGCCATAGAATTTATGAACCCCCTGACGGGTAAGAAATATGTTGCGGCCCTTGCCGGTCCGGCTAACAAACAGGGCAGAATGGTGGCGGATAATATTGTCGAAGGAAATAACAAAAAATATTACGGTACGTTAGGTACGGCGGCAGTAAAAATATTTGCCGTGACGGTGGCCGTTACCGGCCTTACGGCCAAAGTGCTGGATGCCGAACAGATACCTTATGAATCGGTAATCATTCATCCCGGCAGCCACGCCGGCTATTATCCCGGCGCTTCCGCCATTACTCTCAAACTTCTTTTCTCGCCGACCGACGGCAAAATTCTGGGGGCGCAGGCGGCAGGTTTGGAAGGTGTGGACAGGAGCATTGACGTGATCTCGGCTTACATCTCAAAGCAAGGTACGGTTTATGATTTGACAAGTTACGAGCATTGTTATGCACCACCCTATTCCTCCGCCAAGGACGCAGTGAACATGGCCGGGTTTGTGGCAGAAAATGTGTTGTCGGGCAAAGTGAAAACGATAAATTGGAACAAGATTGCCTCGATGGGCGACGATGTTTTCCTGCTCGACGTGAGAACGGCCGAAGAGTGCCAGCGTGGTATGGTCAGCGGCGCCGTTAATATCCCCCTGGATGATTTGCGGGCACGGCTCGGCGAGGCGCCGCAGGGCAGTAAGATCGCCGTATACTGCGGCGTGGGCATTCGTTCCTATGTGGCCGTGAGAATTTTGATGCAGAAAGGTTATGAAGAAGTATATAATTTGTCAGGCGGCTTTATGACCTATAGCATTCTTCAAGAACAATAGTACGGGGATCAGGGAGATGATCAAAGTTTGATTTCGATCAGCGACTTTTTGCGCAGCGCGGCCAGCCATTCATCGAATTTTTTCATCATCTTCTGTTCTTCAATGCGTCCCTGAATCTCTTCGCGCACCTCCTCGATCGGCTTGAGACCGCCACCCCGCTTGTCGAGCGCCCTGATGATATGAAAACCGGCCGGGGACTCAATGATGCCGCTGACCGCGCCTTTATCCAGAGCAAAAGCGGCTTTTTCCACTTCCGGAAGCACCATCCCCCTCTCGATAAAGCCCAAATCACCGCCGCCGGCGGCTGGTCCCGAGGCAATACTGGCCGCCAGGATCTCGAAAGGTTCGCCGTTCTTCAGCCGCCCGCTTATCTCTTCGGCCGCCTTTCTCATCTTTTCCCTGGCCTCACCCCCTGCGTCTTTGGGCAAAGTGAGTAAAATCTGCTGGATGCGAACCGCTTCCCGGCCTTCATAATCGCTGCGATGAACGCGATAATATTCGCCTATCTCTTGATCCGTCACCATCAATCTGGATTTAATCTCCCGCCTTAAGAGACGCATCCGGACCATCTGCTCCCGGACGTCTTTCTTGTAAGCGCTTAATGATAAGCCTTCCTTCGCCAGCTCTTTGGCTAAATCATCCAAGGCGACGTTCCTGCGGTCAGCCATATCCTTGATCGCCGCCGTCACCTCTTCGTCCTTGACGGAAATGCCGTTTTTTCTCGCTTCCTGTTCAATTAGACTGGCGTCAATAAGCCTGTTCAGGAAAGCTTTCCTGGATTCGGCGAGGGCCGTATCCCGCTCCGCCCCCTTGTATGTGTCTTCAATTCTCTTCCGGTAAGGCTCGAAGGCAGTGTTCAATTCCGACAGGATAATAATATCTTCATTGACCACGGCCACAATCCTATCCACAGATTCGGCCTGCAGCGATGACGCAGCCAGGATTACCGCCAGGAACCATAAACTTATAAATTTCTTCACGCTACCCCCTCCTACCGGCGAATACCCTAAAGGGCACGCGAGCCGATATCCAGAATTACATAAAAAACTCTCAGATTCCTGGTCAAGCCCAGAATGACAAAAAGATTTAAGCCGTCCTTTGCCCCGCATTCAACTGCCTTAGTATCCCCTTCGCTTCCCTCAATATCTCATTTTCCTTAAGATCGGGCAGGGGAATATATAATTGCAGGTCGCGCGTCAACCTGAGCGCCGGCCATTTTTCCCGGGCCAGTTTAAGAATCCGGGCCGGATCCACATTGCTCTCCTGATGGAAAGAAACTATCATATTTTTGTTATCATAGCCCATCTTTTTACCACGCAACTGTTGCAGAAGATTTTTTATGCCCAGCACCTCCAACAGATTGCTCACCTGAGCAGGAATAAATCCGTAACAATCAGCAAGTTCCTCTTTGATCGCGCCCAGCTCGGCGTCCGTCTCCGCCATGGACAATCTTTTATAGGTAATCAGACGCTGGCGCATATCGGCCATATATTCTTCCGGGATGAAGGCCGCCACCCCCAGGTGGATTTCCGGCTTCCGCTCCTCCTTTTGTATCTCCTGCCCCTTGACCTCCCGCAAGGTCTGTTCCATCAGTTCCGTGTAGAGCTCATAACCTACCGCCGACATTTGGCCTGATTGGGAGGCCCCCAGGATATTCCCGCCGCCGCGGATCTCCAGATCCTGGTAGGAGATGCGGAAGCCGGACCCGTGTTCAGAAAAATCCATGATCGCCTGCAGTCTGCGGCGGGCGTCGCTGGAAAGCATCATGCCTTGGGGAATCAGCAAATATGCCTGCCCCTCTTCCTTCGCCCGGCCTACCCGGCCCTTGATCTGGTAAAGTTGCGCGAGCCCGAACCGGTCGGCGCGATTGATAATGATGGTATTGGCCGTGGGAATATCGAGGCCGGCGCCGATGATCGTCGTGCATACCAGGACATCGTTATCACCCCGGACAAACCCGGTCATCACCGCCTCAATTTCCTGCGGTTTCATGCGACCGTGCACGACGCTGACCCTCGCTGCCGGGACAATTTTTTCCACCAAACGCGCCATCGTATATATGGATCGCACGCGGTCATGCAGGAAGAAAACCTGCCCCCCGCGCGCCAGTTCCGCCTCAATCGCCCCCTTGATCACTTCTTCGTCAAATTCCATAAGATAGGTTTTAATGGGCAGACGATCTTCCGGAGGGGTGTTGATGACGGTCAGATCGCGGATACCGGCCATGGATAAATGGAGGGTGCGCGGAATGGGAGTCGCCGTCAGGGTCAGCACATCCACAAGGGTGCGGAGCTTCTTGAGTTTTTCCTTGTGGGCTACTCCGAACTGCTGTTCCTCGTCTATAACTACCAGGCCCAGATCCTTGAAGTCAATATCCCGCTGTAAAAGGCGATGGGTGCCGAGCACAATGTCCACCGCCCCTTCCTTGAGCGCCGCCACGATTTTTTGCTGTTCCGCCTTGGTCTTAAAGCGGTTTATGACCTCCACGCGAATCGGCCAGTCCTTTAATCGCCGGGAAAAAGTCTGATAGTGCTGTTCGGCCAGGATGGTCGTAGGAACCAGCACGGCCACCTGCTTTCCTTCCATGGCAACCAGAAATGCTGCCCGGATCGCCACCTCCGTCTTGCCGAAACCCGCATCGCCGCAAATCAGGCGGTCCATGGGTTTGGCATCCGCCAGGTCGGCCTCCATATCTTCGATCGCCTTGGCCTGATCCGGCGTCTCTTCAAATTCAAAACCCGTGCAAAATTCATCATACAATCCGCCGGGCAGGGAGAAAGAATGCCCTTCCAGCACCTGCCGCGCACCGTAGATGGCGGCGAGTTCCTCGGCCATTTCGCGCACGGACTTCTTGATTTTCTCTTTGACCGCCTCCCAGGAATTGCCGCCCAGCTTGTCCAACTGCGGCAGGTAACCGCTGGGACCTATATATCTCTGGAGGACGTCGAGACGATAGACGGGGATATACAGCTTATCGCCGCCCTGATACGAAAGCACGAGAAAGTCGTTTTCCAGCCCGTTGATGCTGAGTTTTTGCAGGCCCCGGTAGAGGCCGACGCCGTGCTCCGTGTGGACGGCATAATCGCCGTCATTAAGCTCGCCGAACGACTGGAGGAAATATCCCTCCCGGAGAGGTCTGGTCTTGCGCCGGGCAATCTTTCTGCCGAAGAGCTCCTCTTCCGTCAGCACGACTAATTTCCAGGCCGGCAAATGAAAACCGCCCGACAGTTTGCCGTCTAAGATGATTACTTTTCCCTGACCATGATGCGGGGGAAGGGGGCTGATTTCAAATCTGTTCCCATGCGTACTGTCCCCAGTCCAGAACGAAGCCGCAGCACCGTCGCAACTTACCGTCAGGTCATGCTGGGAGAGCAGATGGGCCATGCGCTGCGCCTCTTCCGCCCCGAGGCACAAGAAAACCACGAGCGCCCCTTCTGCCACATGCTTTTTCAGATGCTCCACCAGAAAGCCCAGGGGACCGGCCTCGGCTGCGGCATGCAGCTTCCAGTCAGTGCGGTCAAGCGTATTCCTTTCCGAAATAAACTTTACCTCCCGGCAAGGCACACCCTCCCCCCCGCCACTGCCGCCGGGATGAATGCCGTCAATGAATATTTGCGGATAATCTGCCAAGTGCGCCCACAGATCACCGGCGAGCAGATAAGATGATTTTTTTTCGAGGTAAAATGATTCTTCCCGGTCGGCTTTTAACAGGAGGCGATCCATTTCATTTTCAATTGCGACTTCCGCCTGCTGCAAGGCGAAGTAATCATCCATAATTAGACAGGCGCCCGGGGGCAGGTAATCAAATAATACCCCTGGCAATTCTTCCCGGCCTGCCCCGTCCTGATCGGCGGAGGCGTAGAAAAGCGGCAAAAACAAAGGATTTATGGATGAGGAAAAGCCATCGGCCACGGCCTCCACGAGCCGATTTTTTATCAGCGCCGAAAGTTCCAGCTCATTTGCTCGGCGCCTGATATTGGCCACCGCCAACTGCTTAGCGGCGGCGGTAAGGATGATTTCCGCGGCCGGGAAGAGTGTAAAATCGCATAATTCTCCGGCCGAACGCTGTGTAGCGGTAGAAAAAATGCGGATAGATTCCAGTTCGTCCCCCAGAAATTCCAGTCGCAGGGGATTTGCTGCCGTCGTTGGGAAGATGTCCAGGACGCTGCCGCGCACGCCGAATTCCCCTTTTCCCTCCACCAGTGAGACCCGCTTGTATCCCCCCGCAATTAACTTCTCCACGAGTTGATCTCTGTCCCGCATGTCCCCCAGCGCTATTGTCTCCACGTAATCAAACCAGGCCCGCACCGGCAAAACCATTTGCATGAGCGCCTGGAGAGGCAGAACAAATACGGCTGTTTTTTTCCGGGAAAGATGACCTAATAGCTCCATCCGCCGCAGCGAGTCGTCGGCCTGAAAAGAAAACATGTCCGTGGAGCGTACATCCCAGGGAGGATAATAAAATAATTGCTCCTCACCCAGAAAGAAGGCCAAATCCTGATGGACTGCGAGGGCTTCTTTTTCCGTCGGACTGATCACGAACAAGGGTTGCGCCATCCGGCGGAAAAACCGGGCGAGGATGAAGGCCTTGGCCGCCGACTGGAGACCGCCAATGACTATTTTTCTCTCCCCGCGACCGACAAGATCGCAGAGTTGCTGGAAAGCAGGATCAATATCAATATTTTGGTTAGTAGTTTTATCCACGTAGTTTTTGCCTGACATCAATTTATTATACCTGGCTCCGATGCATGCACCACCTCGGGCACTCCAGACGACGGTGAGGATAAGTTTTACCGGACAAGCTTGTCAAGATAATTCGGCAGGGCAGATTGATCCGGAGCATAAGGCTTGAAATAATTACTTTGTTCATGCTATTGCAGACCCGTACCAAAAATCTTAGGGACGATTGGGGAGGTAGCTGAGTCCCTATCGCCTGCGAGGTAGCCCTTGGGAACTTTTAAGATCGCCACCTACAATGTTAACTCCTTACGTTCACGTCTGCATGTAGTTATCCCCTGGCTGCTGCAGAATCATCCCGATGTGTTCTGCATGCAGGAGACAAAAGTGGAGGACGCAAAATTTCCTGCTGAAGAATTTGAGAAGTGCGGCTATCATGTTACGTTCCGCGGCACAAAGCAATACAATGGCGTGGCGATAGCTTCCCTGCTGGCGCCTGAGGCGGTGTCCTGCGGTTTTGACGATAGCGGCCCGGCGGATGGAGAACGCCTGATAAGCTGCACTTTCCCAAGGGTTACAGTCCTGAACACCTACGTCCCCCAAGGCCGGGACAAGGAGAGCCCGCATTTTGCCTACAAGCTGGAATGGTTCCGACGTCTGCGGGCTTTCCTGGAAAAATCGGGTTCGCCGGACACCCCGCTCATCTGGTGCGGCGATTTAAACGTGGCGCCGGAAGCCATTGATGTCCACGACCCCAAAAGGCTTCTGGGCCATGTCTGTTTCACGCCCGAGGTGTGGGACGCCTTTGCCGATGTTAAAGCATGGGGCCTCTTGGACATTTTCCGGAAGCATCACCCCGACCAGCCGGGACAATACACTTTTTTTGACTACCGCGTCGCCGGTTCGGTCGCCCGAGGATTGGGTTGGCGGATTGACCATATCCTGGCCACGCGGCCCCTGGCGGAAAGATCGCTGGGCTGCTCCATTGATCTGAAGCCGAGGCTGGCGGAAAAACCATCCGACCATACAATCATCCTGGCTGAATTCGACTTATAAAAATGAGGAAAGAAAAATGGAAAAAGACTGCCGTCCCTGGGGGTTTTATGAGGTGCTGTCCGACGAAGCTGATCACAAGGTAAAGCGGATCGTCGTTTATCCCGGTCAGCGTTTAAGCCTGCAACGCCATCAAAGACGCGCCGAACACTGGTTCGTCCTCCACGGCACCGGCGTCGTTACCCTGGACGGGGCAGATCTCAATCTGGCAACCGGTCAGGCCATTGATATTACCCGTGGCGCCTGGCATCGTATCCGGAACCAGGGCTCAGAGGATATGGCCTTTATCGAGATCCAGACGGGAGATTATTTCGGAGAAGACGATATCGAACGGCTGGCTGACGATTACGGACGCATCTGACCATTATGTTTCAAACGACGCTTATCTGCACCTGATTGCGCCCCCTGCTCTTGGCATGGTAAAGGGCTTGGTCGGCTGCGGCCACCAGCACGTCGAAACTCATTTCCTTTTGCGGTTTGATGGTGGCGACACCCAGGCTCAAGGTGACCACCGGGACAACTGTAGAACTGCCGTGGGGAATGCCCAATGCCTCCACGGCGGCGCGAACCGCCTGGGCCATGGCAAGGGCGTCGTGAAGGCCCGTCCCGGACATGATCACGGCAAATTCCTCTCCCCCGTAGCGTGCCACCATGTCGCCGGGACGATGAAAGGTTTGACTGATTGCCTCGGCCACCTGCTTGATGACAAAGCAGACCGCCGCCATGATGATCAAGGCTGTCCCGTAGAAGCAGCGGATATAGTCCTGCTGGTGAAAAAGAAAGCCTGTCATAAGAGAGTTATATGGAGAGCTCCATGTCCTGGTGTACGGCAAAGCACTCCAGCGAAGCCCTTTGTTCCTTGACGATCCGACGACAATCCGCCACGATTTCGTCTACGGCGGCATCAGATCTTTCCTGGTTATGATGGAATAAACCAAATTTTGTTACCTGGGCATCAATCGCCAATTGCAAGGCCTGCTTATAGACGGAATGCCCCCAGCCTCTGGTTATCCGGTAATCCTCCTCCCGATATTCCGCATCATGAACAAGGACATCGGCCTTATAAGAAAAGGCAACGTAATCTTCATAGGCCAAGCCGCCCGGGTGCCGATGACCAAGTTCGTTATCCGTAAGGAAGATAAAGTTTTTCCCATTTTCGAAAAATTTGTAGCCGATGCCTTGATTGGGATGACTCAGGGAAATCGTGGTTACTTGCACGGCCTGATGCGTAAAAATTGTATCGCAGGTTTCATGGTAATTAATGTCAGCTTTAAGATCGGAAAAATCAACGGGAAAATAGGGAGGGAGCATGATGTTGGCAATCATTTGCTTGATTGAAGTCTGGACAAAGGGACACCCGTACACGGCAATACTCGTCCCGGCCACATAGATCGGTTTGAAAAAAGGAAATCCCATGAGATGGTCCCAATGGGCGTGAGTAAAAAGCAAGGCGAAATGATTACGGTTTTCGGCTATCAAGCGGTTTCCCAATCTACGAATGCCGGAACCAGCGTCAATAACGATTATTTCATCATCCTTGGTCCTGATTTCCAAACAGGTGGTGTCTCCACCGTACTTCAAATATTCCCTGCCGGAAACGGGGATAGACCCGCGCGCGCCCCAGAAGCGAACAATCATTTTCATCCCCTCCAGAAAGAGTCGCTCACTTATAAATTATAAATCAGTCGTGGTCAAGTATTTCGAGCATAAAATCGCGTAATATCGTCAACTTTTGTTCAGCTTATCGTTCCAAGCGGTCAGATCGGGCTTAAATGCGGCCAGAAGCGGCGCTACGTCACCATCAATCGTAATGCCGTCAATGCGGTCATTCTGGGAGATGCTGTTTACCACCTGCATGTCCTCCTCCCCGACAATCGCCCCAAACACCGAGTGGTGGCCGTCGAGCCAGGGCGTGGGCACATGGGTAATAAAGAATTGACTGCCATTGGTGTTCGGGCCGGAATTGGCCATGGATAATATGCCCGGTCTGTCGTGGCGCAGTCCCGGGCTGAACTCGTCGCGGAACTTGTAGCCCGGTCCACCGGTTCCGGTGCCCTGCGGACATCCGCCCTGAATCATGAAGTCGCTGATAACGCGATGGAATTTAAGGTTGTTATAGAACCCGCGCTGGACCAGATTGACAAAATTGGCCACCGTAAGCGGTGCCTTATCTGCAAAAAGCTGCAAGCGGATAACGCCCTTGTTGGTCTTGATGATTGCCTCGATACCTCTGTTTTCTGACATGTTTTCCCCTTTTCCTAAGTTAATTTAATATTTTTGTCCGGATAGCCTAACGCCCACCGAGTCATTATAAGTCTTTGCACTATGCTGAAATTCAGCTATGTTGTCAAAACAAATCTCTATCTACAATTTAGTTTAAAAAACAAATTGCGATACAAAATTGTTTCTTTTATTCGCCTAAAATAAACAACCTATTTATAAATATATAATATATTCAATAATTTACTAATATATGTAATCTGGCATCCTATTTGCTCATTGAAAGCAAACAATTCCAGGGGAGGAAATAATTATGAATTCAGGTGATACAGCATGGGTTTTAATCTCGAGCGCGCTCGTTCTGCTGATGACCGTGGGGCTGGCCTTTTTCTACGGAGGCCTGGCGAGAAGGAAAAATGTCCTGTCCATCATCATGCAGTGCTTCATCATCATGTGCGTGATCAGCCTGCAATGGGTTCTTTACGGCTATTCGCTGGCTTTTGGACCCGATACTGGCCTCGGCATCATCGGAGGCCTGGCCTGGCTTGGCCTCCAGGGTGTGGGCGGGCAACCCAATGCGGACTACGCCGCCACGATACCCCACCAGGTTTTTATGATCTTTCAGGCCATGTTCGCGATTATCACCCCCGCGCTGATAATCGGGGCCTTTGCGGAAAGGATCAAGTTTTCTGCTTTTCTCTTATTTACCATCCTTTGGTCAACACTGGTCTACGATCCCCTTGCCCATTGGGTATGGGGCACAGGCGGGTGGCTGCGCGACCTGGGAGGCCTGGATTTTGCCGGCGGAATTGTCGTCCACGTCAGTTCCGGCGTTTCCGCGCTGGTCATGTGTATCTTGATCGGCAAAAGAATCGGTTCCGATAAGCAGGGCTACCGACCGCATAATCTGCCCTGGACGGTTATGGGAGCGGGCATGTTATGGTTTGGGTGGTTCGGATTCAACGCCGGCAGCGCGTTGGCCGCCAACGGCCTCGCCGCCAATGCCTTCGTCACTACCAATACGGCCACCGCCGCCGCCGGCCTTACCTGGGCCATCATCGAATGGCACAAGCATGGAGCGCCCACACTGCTCGGCACCGTAACGGGCGCCGTGGCCGGCATGGTAGCAATTACCCCTGCCTGCGGTTTCGTTTCTCCGCTGAACGCCATCTTCATCGGCATCATAGTCAGCGTTTTCTGTTTCTTTGCCATTACCCGGATAAAGGCCCGTTTCGGATATGATGATGCCCTCGATGTCTTCGGCGTACACGGTGTCGGCGGCATCTGGGGGACGATTGCCACGGGGCTATTCGCCGAAAAAGCTATTAACGCAGTCGGCGCCGACGGACTCTTTTTTGGTGGCCTGCATCAGTTTCTCGTTCAGGTATTGCTCGTAATTGTCGCGGCAACCTACGCGGTGGCAGTTACCTGGGTACTCTTCAAGCTCATAGATGCCCTGGTCGGCATGAGGGTGGAGAGAAAAGACGAGCTTATCGGTCTCGATTTGACGCAGCACAATGAATCGGCCTATACGGTACTGGAATAGGAGGAGGAAAATACCATGAAATTAATTATTGCGATAATTCAGCCCCATAAGCTTGACGAAGTGATCCACGCCCTGGAGGAGATAGATGTAAATTTACTGACCGTCACCAATGTCCTGGGACGGGGAAGACAAAAAGGCGTCACGGAGATTTATCGCGGGGCCAAAGAGGTGGGTACCCTGCTGAAAAAGGTCAAACTGGAAATCGCCGTGAACGAGGATTTCGTCGAACCAACCATCGGTGCCATCACCAAAGGGGCGCACACGGGTGAGATGGGCGACGGCAAAATCTTCGTGCTCGATCTGGGTGAATGCGTGCGCATCGGCACGGGCGAGCGGGGCGGCCCGGCAATAGGATAAACCGGAGGGTAAAGATAATAATTATGTCTCCTCCCCGGCCATCCTATGCGTGTTTAGTAAGATAAGAGTAGCTTTCTGATAGAAAGCAGTTATAATTAACCTATCAACGGGAAGAAAGAGGGAATATGATTGTCCGAAATATCAATGGTCCGGAAGCCATCGCCACAACCTATATAGCCCATGGGGGTGGCATGGCCAGGATGGTGCTGACGAGCAGCCTTCTCAAGAGCATGGAGTTTTTTGCCTACGCTGTCGTCCCATCCGGTAATGAACTGGAAGAGCATATTGACCCCGTGGAGGAGATATACTTTATCCTGTACGGCGGCGGTCTCATGAGAGTGGGTGAGGACGAACAGGAAGTCAAGGCCGGTGACGCCGTCTGGATTCCCGCCGGGGACAGACACGGCCTGAAAAACACGGGGACAGAGACCACCGCAATCATCGTCGTGGCTGCCTATCCTACGCGTTAGAACCAGACCTTGACGTGGTTGCCGAAGATGAGAATTCCGATTAAAACGGCTCCCACGGCGGAAATCAGCACCGCGGCGGCGGCAACATCCTTCGCCCGACCGATGAGCGGGTGGTGGGCAGGGTGAACGGCATCAGCGATGGCCTCCAGGGCAGTATTCATCCCTTCGGCAACCCAGACAATTATGATGGCAATTATCAGGAGACACCACTCCAGCCGCTGGAGATTGAGAGCGAGTCCCAGGACGAACACGGCCCCCGTAGCCGCCAAATGGATCCGGGCGTGGGGCTGAGAGCGGATCAAGAACGCCGCGCCCTTGATGGCACAAGCAAAACTGCTTATCCGTCTCTGCAGATAGGCGATCACGATTCCCCCTCTCTCAAGTTAATTTCAATATCGGTATAACATCAAAATCCCATAACGGTCGCCACTGACATCGGGTAGCAGCGCCAAAGGGCTATTCTTTTTCTTGTGATAACGGAGAACGGCGCGGGCGGTAAAATAGCCAACTGCGGCGCCAAGAAAGACATCTGAACTCCAATGTTCGTTGTCATTCACACGAGCCAGTGCCACCAGTGATGCCATCCCATAGGCCGCGGGAGCGACATAGGGGCCGTCACTCTCTCCGGCAACAACCGTTGCCAGGGCAAAGGCCGCGCTAACATGCTCGGAAGGAAAAGACAGGTTATCAGTTGATAATCCCGGTCCGTCCCAGCGGTTATACTGGTCGCCCGTATTCGGGCGATGCCTATGCCCGGCAATTTTGACTACCCCGGTGAAGACCCCGGCCAAAACGATGCTTTCTGCTCCTAACAGACCGATCCGTTTTGCTTTTTCGCTCTCCTGTACCTCCCCGTAGAGATAAATAAACCCGGCAGCCGGGAGAGTATACAGACCATTGCCGAAAGGTGTGAATACCTTGGCAAGGTCGTCGGTGGTCCTGTTCCTCCGCCTCTGCACCCAGTCCTTGAGATCCTGATCATAGGCATACAAGCCGGCTGTCACGGACAAGACCAAGGCCGCAGTGTACCACTCCCTGTCATCCCAGCGCACTGGAGAAGTCAGTATCTTGCCTGTATCGCCGACGTATCCCTTTAGATAACTCATGTCCAGCTTCAGGTCTGCGCCGGGAATCGCTTGAGGCCGTTCGCAATCCGACCGATCGGGGGAACAAATAGCCAGGTTATCTGCGGCCCATGAGGACGGAACGGAGAAAATGCCGGCCATACTTAGAAATAGAAGAAAAACAATGGCTTGACTACTTGGCCACCTATTCGACGGGAAGTTAGCTCCTTTCACCCTGCTTTTCATCTTAAGCCCGCTATGGTAGACTTGTCCGCACCGGGGTGGCGCTATCAACCGTTAGCCCGTTGCCAAGCTGACCATAAACATTGCTGCCCCATGCCCAGACCGTGCCGTCACCCGTTAAGGCGCCCTTCAAGGCTACCGAGCCTTCATAGCCAGCGGCAATATCCGTCACACCCGACAGGCCGCTTACCGCTACCGGGGTGGCGCTGTCAATCGCAACACCATTCGTAAGGCCATTACCAAGCTGACCCTTGTAGTTATTTCCCCATGTCCAGACCGTGCCATCGCTTTTCAGGGCCATAGTGTGGCCAAAGCCTGCGGCCACGGCTGTCACCCCCGAAAGTCCGTTTACCTGCACCGGGGTACTGCTCGGCTGAATGTTCCCGTTGCCAAGTTGACCAGTGGCATTATTCCCCCATGCCCAGACCGTGCCGTCATTCTTCAAGACCACTGTGTGATCATAACCGGCAGCGATGGCGGTCACCGTTCCAATAGACATTCCGCTGAGTCCTATTACCTGCACCGGGTTTTTTTTTAACGTCGCACTGCCATCGCCCAGCTGTCCACTACTATTATTCCCCCACGCCCAGACCGTGCCGTCGTTTTTCAGCGCCACGGTGTGACCGGAACCTGCCGCTATGGCTGTTATACTCGTCAGCCCACTTACCTGTACCGGGGTATTTCTTTGAGTCGTGCTCCCATCGCCCAACTGGCCATTAATGTTATTGCCCCATGCCCATACCGTGCCGTCGTTTTTCAGGGCCACGGTGTGGCTATCTCCTGCCGCTATGGCCGTCATACTCGACAACCCGTTTATCTGCGCCGGGGTGTTTCTTGACGCCATGCTCCCATCACCCAGTTGTCCATTGCTGTTATTGCCCCACGCCCAGACTGTGCCGTCGTTTTTCAGGGCCGCGGTGTGACCGGAGCCCGCCGCAACGGATATAATATCCGACAGCCCGCTAATCTGCACCGGGGTGTTTTTCGCCGTTACGCTCCCATCGCCCAGCTGCCCATTATTGTTATTGCCCCATGCCCAAACCGTACCGTCGTCCTTTGTATAAACCGTGTGGGTCGCCGTTGCCATCTTGCCAATAAAATGAACAGCAAAATCGAATCCCGTGCCGTCAATGCCGTTCAGCCAAGCAGGACGGAATAGCGGGCGAAAAGGTGATCCCGTCAATGTGGGCGTTATCGTGAACGTGCCGCCAGGCACTCCGCTAAAGGCATAATAACCATTTGAATCTGTCGTTACGCTCATTGAAGTGTCACCGGCCAGAATTACCGTTACGCCGGCCAGCGCTGACCCGGCGGACGTAATCCGGCCCGAAATGCTGTATGTCTTATCGCTGCCACTCCCACAACCTGAAAGCAGCAGCAGCAGCAGCACGCTTAACAGGCAACCATACATCGCCTCGAAAAGCTTATTGCACTTCAACGTGCTATTGTTTATCACAGCCAACATCTCCAATTAATTGCCTTTTATACAAAAAAGAAAATCTTTATCGCCGCTGATATTGGCAATACCAGCAAGAGACATCTTTCCCTTCGCTGCATTCATCTTTCCGGAAGTGAAGTTAATAATGCCATCTGTGTCTGTAGTGGCGCTACCAACAATTAAAACCCCGGCATTGTCAATAGTGACTGTCCCCCCGGTAAAGGAAACCGTCCCTCCCGTATCCGAACGTGTATAAGAGCCACCCGTTACATTTCCCGACGAGTCGAAGGTAATTGCGCCTCTGAGAGTGGCCTTTTTAGTGCTGTCAGTACCTTTGCTGCTGGCGCCATTGATGTACCACGTGCCGGACAAGTCTGCGGCGGTAAAAGTTCCTCCCGCTCGAATTGCCGTAACCAGGTCAAAATTAGAAGAATCGGTACCGGCAACAAAAAACATGATATCCTTATCATAGTAGTTCATCATACCTTGTTTTAAGGAAAGATCGGTGCCGGGGCTCGTGGCAACTAAACTTGTAGCGGGGTATGTGTCGTTCAATAATCCGTTGCCATCGATAGCAAAAAATCCCTTTCCCCCCGGTTCAGCAATAGTTGCCTTTATCCCATCGCTCGCGTTAGTCACCGTTATTAGACCATGATCACCGCCAGCACTAAATACATACCAGGTAGCGGCTAAATCTATAGATGAAAAACCTCCCGTTAGTCGAATTGCCGCAACCAGGTCATCTTCCCCATAATTTGTACTGAGAACAAAAAACATTATATTCTTTGATGCATCCATCTTGCCGGACCCGACATAAAAATTGACCCCCAGGTTGGTGGTGGCACTACCGCTTAATACTCCTGAGCTGTCAATGCCGAATAATCCTCCCGTGGTACTAGCTGATTGGTTATTAGAGCGGGTGAAAGACCCTCCTAAGACTACCTGTCCGAGTGAGTCAAGAATCAGCTTACCCCTAAGATTCCCGGCCACGATGTTTTCTGCAGGTGAAGCGCCGACGCTGGCGCCATTCGTCGCATAGAGGTACCAAGTACCGGATAGATCGGAAGTTATGAAAGGCGTCCCCGGCGTCGGCGCCGGAGCGGCATCATCCCCTCCTTTGCCACAAGCTGCGAGTTGCATAATCAACAGCAAGCACAAAAACAACACCTCAAAAAAATATTTCCTGTTTTTCATTTCTACCCCCTGAATAGTAACATATTAATTTTTATTAGTTTATTATAGATCAGGTACGTCTCTAACACGACTATCCGCATCAGGCACATCGTAACTGCGCGTACATATCACGTTCTCAATTGCTTTATCCATACATATTTACTTAGAGCATACTTTGCAAGTTATTTAAAGACCCCACTTCGACCTTGACAATTAATGGCGACTATGTTCTAAAGCAGCTCATAAAATTAGATGGGAGCAGTATATGAAGAAGAATTTAACGAATTTTTCCAATACCAAAAGAAAAAGGACGCACGGCTTTCTCGTGCGCATGGCCACCAAAGGGGGACGACTGGTCCTGAACAGACGACGGGCCAAAGGCAGGAAGAAACTGGCCGTTTAGCCGCAACAGAAGCAAAAAGAGAACCTCTATGCTCTTGGAAAGGCTCTTGTTACCATGGGAATAAATGCCTTTCGCCCGGATGAGAAGATTCGCAAGAGACTGGAATATTTGTCAATATATCAAAAGGGGACGAGGACTTACACGCACCACTTCACCATCGTCGCTCAGAAAAACGAGTTGGGATACGGAAGGTTAGGAATAACGGTTAGCAAGAAGGTCGGTGATGCCGTTCGTCGTAACAGGATAAAACGGCTGATAAGAGAGTTCTTCCGGTTGAATAAAACCTGGCTGGTCGCCTCTCGAGACATCGTCGTCATCGGCAAAAAGGGCATGCCCCGCCTGAGTTATCAGGATGTTTGCAAGGAATTAGCAGTCCTTGTGTCCAATTAAGGTCACCGAATAGAGAATGATTACCAGGATAGCAGGCAGGATTTTCATCTGCTCTATAAGGGTTTACCAGCTCTGTATTTCTCCCTTGCTAATACCTTGTTGCCGTTTTTATCCTACCTGTTCCGAATATGCCATCACTGCGATCAGACGCCATGGCCCGCTCAAGGGGTTGCTTTTCTCCGCCCGACGTATTTTTCGTTGTCACCCCTTCCATCCCGGTGGTTACGATCCAGTGAAATAAATTTGGCAACTACTTGAGGAGCCAGTCAATAAAAATCGGAGGAGTTTAATATAATGGATAAAAAGAGTATTCTCGCCATCGCTCTGTCATTTGCGGTCTTGTATATTTACCAGGCCTTTTTCGTTAAACCCCCGCCGCCGCCCAAGAAACCGGCAGCGACTCAAGAACAGGCCGCAACCGTCGCCGATAAAGGGACGATCAATGTGGTGGCCAGTCGCGCCGCAACTTCAATAAACGCGGTGCCCGCAGGCATCGTTTCCCTGCAACAGCGGCAAGGTATTGATGATAAAAATATTCCCCTGGAAACGGACGAATACAGCGCCGTCTTTTCCACCCGCGGCGCCGCCTTAAAATCGTTCCAGTTGAAAAAATACCGGACCAGCATTGATAAAAATGCCAAGCTTATCGAACTGGTAAAGACTAGAGCCGACCTTCCCGCCCCACTCACCGTCTCCTTTGGCGGGTCCGATTTCAACATTCCCGATAATGCTCTTTATGAAGCCCGGGGGGCGGCAAACGCCGCCCAGAACCCCGACGAGGGCGGACAATTAATATTTACCCTGGAATATCCCGGTCTCCTTAAGGTCGAAAAGATATACCGGTTTCATCGCGGAAAGTATAATTTCGACCTGGAAGTAAGGACCACCAACCTGACGAACAACGCGGTAAACCAGGTGACCAGCCTCAACTGGCACGAACTCATAGATCAGAATGCCAAACCGGATGAATATGGCCATGACGGACCGGTTTCCATGGTGGCTAAAAATATTGAGCGCGAAGATCTTAAGAAAATGGCGTCCTCCAAGACCATGGGACCTGATGTTTCCTGGGGAGGATTTGAAACTAAATATTTCATCGCCGCAATGATTCCCCAGACCCCTTCCCTGACCACGCTATCTCTGACCAAGGATGCCCAGAATACTGTCAGCGTGACTCTGAAATCGCCAAAAACCCTCATACCGCCGGGGCAAACGGGATCTAACAGCTACTCCCTTTATCTGGGCCCCAAGGACCACAGTCTCCTTTCGGCCAGTAACGCGGGGCTGGAAAACGCCATTGACTTCGGCGATTGGCTCAAGTGGCTCGCCATGCCCCTTTTGATCTCCCTTAAGTTTATCTATAATAACTTCATCCATAATTACGGGATCGCCATTATCCTGCTGACGTTAATTATCAAAATTATTTTCTGGCCGCTGGGCAACAAGAGCTATCGGTCCATGAAAGAAATGCAAAAGCTGCAACCCAAAATAGCCGAAATGCGCGAAAAATATAAAGACGATAAGGCCCGCATCAGCCAGGAGATGATGGCCCTTTACAAGTCTCACAAAGTTAACCCCCTGGGCGGCTGTCTCCCGATGGTTATCCAGATCCCCGTTTTTTTCGGCCTCTACAAGACGCTTCTTTTTGCCATCGAACTGCGTCACTCCCCCTTGATCTGGTGGATACAGGATCTCTCCGCTAAAGATCCCTATTACATTACCCCGATCATCATGGGGGCCACCATGTTTGTGCAACAGAAGATGACGCCTCCGGCGGGCGATCCGATGCAGGCCAAAATAATGCTTTTCATGCCGATCATTTTTACGGTGATGTTTTTGAATTTCCCCTCCGGACTGGTAATCTACTGGTTATTCAACAATATTATCAGCATCGGGCAGCAATATTACATCAATAAGCAACCCGCCTGAAACGGGACGAGGCAATGATATGCAAGTACTGGAATTTGAAGGTAAAACAATAGATGAAGCCATCGAGAGGGCCTGTAATGAATGGCAGGTTTCCCGCGGGAAACTTAACATAGAAATTATTGCGGAAGGAACTTCCGGATTTCTCGGTCTGCTGGGAGGCAAAAAAGCAAAGATCAAGGCCTCCTTGCTGTCCCTGGAGGAGGAGCTGAACAGCCCCGCGGTGAGATCGGAAACCCCGTCTCCGGTTAAAGCGGCGAAAATGCCGGCAGATTCATCCCCTAAGTCTCCCGCCGCACCTTTCCCGGAAACAGAACTAACCGAAGGTAAGACGGCCGCCCGCGCCAAGACGATCCTCGAGGGCATCCTGTCCCACATGAACCTTGATTGCCCGGTAACAACCCTGGAAACAGGAGAGAAAATCATCCTCAACATCACGGGTAATGGCGATGGACTGCTGATCGGTCGGCGCGGACAGAATCTTGACGCCCTGCAATACATCGTCAACAAGGCGGTGCATAAGTCCGGGAATGGCCGGAAGATGATCATCGTAGATACGGAATCTTATCGTCAGCGGCGGGAAGAATCACTGACCGAGCTCGCCGCCAAGATTGGCGAGAAGGTAAAAAAGACCAGGAAAGCGGTAACTCTTAACTATCTAAACGCCCACAATCGTCGCATTATCCATATGGCCTTGCAGGATGATTTGGGCATTACCACCAAGAGCCGGGGCGAAGGCGAATATCGAAAAATCATCATCGTGCCGGCAAATAAGGATTGACGTCGCCTTGGAAGATACTATCGCGGCTATCGCAACCCCGCTCGGCACGGGGGGCATCGGGATCATCCGCGTCAGTGGTTCCCAGGCGGAGGCCGTCGCCCGTTTGCTCTTCAAACCACGAAAACAATTGAATAATTTCGAGAGCCGACGTCTTTATCATGGGGATATTATCGCCCCTGACTCTGGCGAGCTGCTTGATGAAGTGCTTCTCACCCTGATGAAAAACCCCCACTCCTACACAGGCGAAGACACGCTGGAAATACATTGCCACGGCGGATACTTCATTCTGCAATCCGTCTTCAGCGCTGTAATTGCCGCCGGCTGTCGTCCGGCTGCGCCCGGTGAGTTTACGAAACGGGCTTTCCTGAATAATCGTCTCGATCTGGCGCAGGCGGAAGCCGTGCAGGATCTAATCATGGCTAAAACCCGGCGGGGGAGCGAGTTGGCCTTATCCCATCTCAAGGGTCGGCTGTCGAAAACAATTGACGATCTGCGCGGGCAGCTTGTCGCAGCGCTGGCCGGACTGGAAGCGGCCCTTGACTTCCCTGCCGACGAAATCTCCAGTGATTATAATATCCTGGCCTGTGCAGCCGACACCCTCACCAGTATCATCGGAAAGCTGCAAACCCTGCTGGCAACATATGAGCAGGGGAAGATCGTCCGCGACGGCGTTGACGTAGTGATCGCCGGCAAACCAAATGTGGGCAAATCGAGCCTCCTGAACAGCCTTTTGGGTGAAAAGAGGGCCATCGTCACACACTTGCCCGGCACCACCCGCGACTTTATCGAGGAATTCATCAATATCAACGGGTTGGCGGTAAAGCTTACCGACACTGCCGGCCTCAGGGCCGCTGAGAACATCATCGAAGCGGAAGGCATCGCACTGGTGCGGGAAAAACTTGCCACCGCCGATCTGGTTTTAGTGATCATAGACGGCAGCGCCGGCCTGACCGAGGAAGATCGAACGATCATGGCTGGGCTTCTTGGCCACAACCTCCTGTTGGTGGTTAACAAGAATGACCTTCCCCAGATGCTGGATATGCAACAAGTCCGGGCGATACTGCCGGAAGTAGATGTTTTACGCATATCGGCCAAATACGGTGACGGCCTGGATCAGCTTAAAGAGGCTATTCACCGCATCGTCCTTGGCGTTTCCGGCAACCGGCATACGGAGGTCATGATTGCCAATATCCGCCATAAAACCGCCCTGGAGAGAACAGTCGCCTTTCTATCTCAGGCCAGGGAAGGCGCCAAAAATAATCTTCCCCCCGAACTTGTGGCTATAGACCTCCGCGACGCCCTAACCAGCCTGAGTGAAATCGTCGCCAGAACGACAAACGAAGAAATCCTGCAGGAGATATTCTCCCGCTTCTGCGTCGGCAAGTAATTCCTGCCCCGCTGGGAAACTTCCAGAAAATATGGAGATATAATTTTACTTTTGAGAATTTTTCGGCTATCTTGGAAAGAGTGGGGAGACATAGAAAGGAGAGATGCTGATGGGCAAACTTAAAGAAGTGATTTTGGTCCTGGTCGTGCTGGTTTTAACCTCCGCAATTGCACATGCTGCGGAGAAGTGTGTCAACACGCAGGGCGAAGCCCTGATCATCAAAAGCGACGTCCCTTCGGCCAAGATGGAAGCCGTGGCCCGGGCCAAGTGGGCGGCGATTGAGCAGGTGGTAGGCACCGCCGTTAAGGCCCAGAGTTTTGTGCAGAACTTTATACTCGTCGAAGACGTAATGAAAACACAAGTTGCCGGAGTGGTAAGAAGTTATAAAGTCTTAAACGAGGCGAGTAAGGGTGAGACTCTTACTGTGAACATAAACGCCTGTGTCGAACCGGCCAAGGCCGAACAGGCGGTGTCCAGTTTAGCGCTGAATAGTTCCGTCGCGCTTTTCATACCAGCGCGGAAACCACGCGCCGGTAGAGGGGTAGATGAGTACCAGGAGACCAATATCCTCTCGGAAACCCTGATTGATAAAATCATCGGACAGGGCTACACAGTGACTGACGTTGCTCCCACCCAGACCATGGACGCTGCGGAGATAGAAAGGGCGGTAAAAAGCGGCAGCACCTTGGCCGTACGCAGCATGATGTACAAGTTCCTGTCCAACATCATCATCATCGGCAGTATAGACTATACCGTCTCGACGAGAAAAGGCGAAGACATCGGCTATGGTATCGCCATGCCTTTCAATAACGTTACCGTCCGGCTGAACTACCGGATCGTGGCAAAAAGCAGCAAAACCGGCAACATGGAAATCATTACGTCCGGAGTTGAAGAGGGCAAAGGCCTGGCGGGCAACGTGGAAGACGCGACGGCCAAGGGCATGACCAGCCTGACGGAAAAGGTAACTCCGAAGATTCTCGACAAGTTGGCCCAGTTTACCCAGAGTAATGTCAAGAGCATCCGGGTCAAGGTAGCCGGCGTTACGGACAGCGATACGAACATGGACATAAAAAGCCTCCTGCAGAACATTGTCTGGGTATCAGGAGTGGAGGAAACGGGCATGGGTGAATTTACCGTAAAATATCCGGAAAATACGCTCTATCTGGCCAATAGCATTAAACAAAAGGGTAATTTTACCGTCAGCAATTTTTCACCCTATTCATTAACCGTAAGTTACCAAAAATAATGTCAGAAATATTAATCAGGAGGGTGCTATGGCAATGATTCGATTACAGCGTTCATATATTTCCGGAAAAATTATCTTTCTTATCGGTGTTTTTCTATTGATTAACGGCTGCGCGACAAAGATACCGATCACCATGCTTCAGCCTGCCGCATATCATGAGGCGTCACTCACAAAAACAGTTGCGGTACTGCCATTTAGCGGTAAGGGGGGACAGCAGATCACATCGGAAGTGGAGGGTGTTTTGGGCAGTATAAGCATAGACGGGAAAAATTACTTCACATTGGTTGATAGGAATGCCTTGGATAAGATAATGAAAGAAATGAAATTGGGTCAAAGCGGCATGGTTGATGCCAACACCGCAGCCGAGGTTGGCAAACTGATCGGCGCTCAAGGCGTATATACAGGCGCCGTTACGCAAAATAATTCCACGGAAGGCCCATATACAGAAACAAGGCAAGAATGTACACGGTACGCGCAGAATTGCGATGCTAAAGGAAATTGCTCCCAGGGTGCATGTCTCCATTGGAGGAAATGGAATGTCGATTGCGTCAAGAGATCCGGCTATTTTGCCTTCACTCCGAAGTTAATTGAAGTGCAAACCGGAAAAATAATTTATACCCGTGATATTAATGGCTCAGCAACATCAAACGGATGTACCGATGGCACACCGGCGAAAGCCGGCAGTGAGCTGATAGGGCAGTCAATAACCATGGCTAAAGCTGAATTTCGTAAAGATATTGCCCCCTATTATGTTGTCCGCGAAATAAAATTAATGAGTTCAACGGATGGCATAAGTTCATCTGCGGCAAAGGACAAGCTGAAACTGGGGATTGATTACGCGGGGAAAAAACGATTAGACGCCGCCTGTGAACTATGGGGAGAGGCGGATACAATTGCGTCCAATTCGGCGTCTATTACCTATAATTTAGGCGTATGCGCCGAAAGCAGGGGTGATGTTGTTGCGGCGCTGCCGCTGTATAAAAAGGCTGATAAATTGCTCGGAAAGCCTGATGACGATATTACCTTGGCTCTTGTCAGAGTTACCGAGGCGATTAAAAATCAGGAAAAATTAAAAGCACAGCTTAAAAATAAATGATTTCTATTGAGCTTTGATATAAGGAGGTATGGTTCATGAAGAAAAGAATGATGGCGCTGATTGTATTTTTACTCACCTTTGTTGTTATTTCCGGCACTCTGGCAGCCGAAAAACCCCGGATCGGCGTGCTGCGGTTCACGAACAACACCCATGCGGGCTGGTGGCATGGCGGCATGGGGTCGGAGCTCCAGGATATGCTGATCGCTGAACTGGCCAGCACGAAATCCTTTACCATCGTCGAACGGAAGGAACTGGAAGGCGTCGTCAGCGAACAGAAGCTGGGTGCTTCCGGCCTGGTACGGAAAGAGACCGCCCCGGAGATCGGCAAGCTGACAGGCGCCCGGTGGCTCATCTCAGCAACCGTAACCTCTTTTGAAGAGAATACGGGCGGCAAGGATGCCGGGTTTTCCCTGATGGGAGTTTCCGTCGGCGGCAACAAGGGCAAGGCCTATATGGCCGTTGACTTAAAGGTGATGGATACGAACACCGGCGAAATCGCCGATGTGAGAACCGTTGAAGCCACCTCCGAATCCACGGGCATGCGGCTGGGTCTGAACCTGAGCTTCTTCTCCGGAAATATCGGCGAAAAGGCAAAAACTCCCACCGCGAAGGCCATAAGAGGCTGCGTTGTGGAAATTGCCAATTACCTGGAATGTTCTATGATCCAAGGGAAAGAGAGCAGCTGCATGAAGGAGTTTGACGAAAAGGATAGCAAAAGAAAGCAGAAAACAAGAGACGCCATCAAATTAGACTGATCCTGGCTTTGAATCGGGGCACGGCTTGCCGTGCCCCGACGGCCAGGGACGGCTGGCGCCTTGCTGCAACACCTCGATATCCCTGAGCCGTCAAATAATCGGCGAACCATTTACCCATGTCCCGCGTGCCGCCGATAATGCCAATCTGAATTTTCTTCATCCCTCTATCGCTTTCTGTCTCAACAGATGATCAGCAAGCACTATATCCACCATCGCTTCGCAGACGGGCACGATGCGCGGGATCGTTGCCACATCGTGCCTTCCCTTGACGCTGATCTCTCTGGCCTGACCTGATATATCAATGGTTTCTGAACCTTGCCGATGGAGGGGATGGGTTTGCTGGCCACCCTGATGACTAAGGGCTGCCCGCTCGTGATGCCGGCCGGAATGCCGCCGGCGTGATTGAAACGAAATCCATCCGCAGCCATTGCATCGTTATTGGCCGAGCCCGTCATCGAGGCTACCCGAAAGCCGGAGCCGATTCCCAGGCCGCAGAACGGATGACACCGTAAGCGGAACCCATGCCGAAACAGCCCAGAGCAATCTCTTAACGACTACAAAAAGCCTGTAGCTTCAGGATGGGGTATGGAAAGGGGCACAGCAGGCTGCGCCCATGTATATCTTTATAGTTATGGTGTGTCGGTCGCCGACTTTTCCTCCCGCCCGTATTTCCGTCTCAAAAATTGCTCACCCGTGGCCGGATAGAGGGCGTAGATAAGCAAGTCTTCATCCGTTTTGGCCAAGTCTCCTAATTTCTTTCTGGCATCTTCGAGTTCCGGGGCGATATAGTCTGCCGGACGGCCCGTAACGGGGGTTTGTCCCTTTTTGTAGCCCTTGAGCACCTTTTTCTGCACCTCGGGGTCTATGGGTGTGGGAGTCTGGCCGTAGAGACCGTACATCAGGTCCTTGAATTGCGTCGTGACCATCTTGTATCTGCCGTAGAGGACATTCATGACGGCCTGCACACCCACGATCTGGGAAGTCGGGGTCACGAGCGGCACGGTCCCGGATTCCTTGCGGGTGCGCGGGATTTCATCATATACTTCCTGGAGACGGTCGAGGGCCTTCATTTCTTTTAACTGACTGATCAGATTGGAAATCATGCCGCCCGGTATCTGATGGGCCAGCACGCCCGTATCAATCACGGAGAGGGTATTGGTGGCCAGAAAGGCGGCGTACTTG
>JAPLJV010000061.1 GCA_026388415.1 Deltaproteobacteria bacterium
GCGCTGAAAATAGTCGAGTTCATGATGTGTATCTGGCCGAAGACATGGTTAAAGGGCATAAAGCACAGCGCAACATCCGTCTCCACGGACCGCTCGAAGTAGGCAATCATACAGCTGGAAAAACTGATGCCTTCATGGGTCCACATGCCCCCCTTCGGGGTTCCGGTCGTGCCTCCGGTATAGAGAATTGCGGCGGTATTCTTGCGCCCCCGATCAATGGCTTTAAAGGTTCCGGAGCCCATGCCGACAAGCCGGGGCAGGTCCAAGTCGCCTCCCGGACAGATCGTCTGTCCAAGGAAGCCGGTGTCTTGCAGCAGCTTCAAATCGTGCAGTCTGGCTTCGGTGGTGTACAAAAAACGCGGCCGGGCATGTTCTATAAAAAGCGCTAATTCCGCTTTGCTCAGCACGGATGAGAGGGTTACGGCAACAGCGCCTGCCTTGAGCACCCCGAAATAGAAGGCAACCCATTCCGCCGAGTTCGGGGCACAGAGGCCAACGTGCTGACCCGGCTTGATCCCCATTTTGATAAGTCCGGTGGCAATGCGATTTGCCTGATCATTGAGGTTTCCGTAAGAAATTACGATGCCACCCTCCCGGATAGCGGGACGATCGGGGAAAAAGGAGGCTGATGTTTCCAGATTGTGGGCAAGATTCATAAGCGCACTCTTGAAAGAATGGTTTATAGTTCTAAACTACATTTTCCCTGGTAAATGCGATTTGGCTTAATGTTAGACCAGATAATATTGGATGTCAAGAAGTATTTGGTGGTAAGATATTGCATAATAATTTTTTTTGTAATAGCCTGGGCCAAGGAGAAAATATGCCAATATTTAAGCCAATTAAACAATTCAGGGTTTCGGAAGAGGTGGCGGAACAGCTGAAACAGTCCATTATTGCGGGTCAGTTTAAGGAAGGCGATAAACTGCCTTCGGAACGAGACCTTGCCAATGACTTTCAGGTCAGTCGGGTGGCAATTCATGAAGCATTACGGTCCCTGGAAAGTTCGGGTTTTATCTTGACGCGGCAGGGTCCCACAGGTGGTTCCTACGTCACGGAGCTTACCTTCGAATGTTCGGTGAATGCGTTCCGGGATCTTTATATCGCTGAAAAGATCTCTATTTCCGAAGTGCATCACGTCAGAAGGATTGTGGAAGCTGAAATAGCAAGTCTTGCTGCCCGTAACATCACACCGGAATATGCCCAACGCTTGCGCGATGCGCTGGAGGCGGAGGAACTGCCGGTTGAAACCCTATCGGATGATATTACCAGCAAAATGGCTGTGCATTTTATCCTGGCTGAGATGAGCGGAAACCGCTTTCTCGAGGCTCTGGAGAGATCACTCATGGGGCTGATAAGGATTGGGATAGAAACATTTGCACTCGTATCGGGAGAACGCAATTTGTTTACGTTGCATCCTGAGGGCATGCATTGTCCGATCGTTGAAGCCGTCATTGCGGGAGATGCCGAAGCAGCAGGTGCTGCTGCAAAAGAGCATGCGCTCAAATACGGAGAGAATTTAGGAATCACGGAGAAGATTTACCGGGAGAAAAAGTCGCGATCACCCCTTTCGTCCCCTTCCGACAATTCCTGATCAGAATATGGATCTAATCGTTATTCTGGGGCCAACTGCCTCCGGCAAGACCAAACTGGCAGCCCTCCTGGCCAAAGACCTGGGGGGAGAGATCATCTCCGCCGATTCCCGTCAGGTATACCGTGGCCTGGATATTGGGACGGGCAAGGATCTTAATGATTACTTGGTTAACGGGGAGATGGCGCCCCATCATCTGATAGATATCGTTGCTCCCGCTGACGAATTCAGCGTTTTTGACTATCAGGAAAGATTTGCGTGCTGCTTTGCCGACATAACGGCGAGGAATCATTTGCCGATAATGTCAGGCGGGACAGGGCTTTATATTGATGCTGTCCTGAAGGGCTATCGGATGGCCAAGGTGCCGGAAAACTCTGACTTGCGGGCAGAGTTGCAGAAAGAAGAGATCGGGTCGCTGATCAAAACATTACGGAAGCTCAATCCGGTCCTGCACAACACGACCGATTTCCAGGACAGACAACGACTCATCCGGGCGATTGAGATTGCCGAGTATTCCCGACAGCATGGCGGGGAAGGGGAGGGCCGCCTGCCGCCATTGAACCCGCTGATCATTGGTTTACGGTGGGAAAGATCTGTCCTGCGCCGGCGCATTACCTGCCGCCTCGAGGAAAGACTGGCGAGCGGGATGGTTGATGAGGTAAGAAGGCTCCATGACGAGGGCATCTGCAACTGGGAGCGAATGCATTTCTTAGGTCTGGAATATCGTTATGTAGCTTTGTACCTGCAGGACAAGCTCAGTTATCAGGATATGTTCCAGCAGCTCAACACGCGAATTCATCAGTTTGCCAAGCGGCAGGAAACCTGGTTTAGGCGCATGGAAAAACAGGGGGCAACGATTAACTGGCTGGAATATCCGGACTATGAAAAGCTGCAAAGATTGGTTAAACGCTTATGGGCGTGATGATTCCCCGGCATATCCAGGAGTACGAAGATAAATTCGCCTTGCTGGATCGTCCCCTCGTTGCCTCGGAACTGGGCGGCATTGAGCGGATAGTGGTTATCCCGGCCCTGGCGGAAAAAAGTTCTCTTCCGGCCACCCTAGCCAGTCTGGCCCACAATCCTGACCGGGAACTTGGGCGTTCCCTGATTCTTTGCGTGATCAATAACCGGGGCTTAAATGTCAGCTCTCCCGCAGAAATCAAAGACAATCAGGAGACCATCCAATATTTGCACTCCCTGATCAAAGGTTGGCCGGGCCACGCCCCCGTCCCCACCAACCTGCGGCTGGCCTATATAGATGCCTCTTCGCCGGGGAGGGAAATGCCGGATAAGTACGGCGGCGTGGGGACGGCCCGGAAGCTCGGTCTGGATGCGGCCTTGCGATTATTTGATTATACCCGGCCCGGCAAGAAACTCCTGATCAGTCTGGATGCCGACACACTGGTGGAGGATAACTATCTGGAGGCGATCAGGAGTTTTTTCCAGCCGGAAAACGCGGCGGCCGTGGTGAACTATGTCCACCAGATACCCGCTGCTGCCCGCGAGCGCCTGGCGATCGTCAATTATGAAATATTTCTGCGTTATTATGTGCTCGGGCTCCGTTATGCCGGTTCGCCTTATGCTTTTCCTTCCATCGGTTCCACCATGGTCTGTACGGCGGAGGCCTACGTGGCGGTGGGCGGCATGAACCGGCGGGATGCCGCGGAGGATTTCTATTTTCTGAATAAATTGGCTAAGTTCCAGGCTGTCGGTTCCATCGGGACCACAACCGTTTATCCTTCGGCCCGACCTTCCCGGCGCGTTCCTTTCGGTACCGGCCGGCGCATCACCCGGTTTCTGGAAGAGGGTGAAGAGGAGTGGTTACTCTACGATCCGTGCATCTTTATAATCCTGAAACGCTGGCTGCAGGCGATGGAAGCGGCGCCGGACAGGGAAACGGCCGAGATAATGATCCAGGCCGGTCAGATTGACGCCCGGCTCCTCGCCTTTTTGGAACTACACCAGTTTCCAGCGGCCTGGGCCAGAATCAGAAAGAACGTCAGACGTCGCGAAGGCCTGCAGCGCCACTTCCACTGCTGGTTTGATGGCTTCAAGACCCTGAAACTGGTGCATTATCTTACGGACCAGGGCCTGCCACAAATCAACATGTTCAGCGCTCTGGAGGGGCTCTTGCGCTTGATGGGGGAGCGCAGCGGCTGTTCGAATTGCTAATCTCCATGTTCTGCTTTTTCTGGCGGTAACGGGATAGAAACGTTCCCTGGGTTGAGGAATTTTCAGACAGCCTCCCTTTCCCTTGACGCACCCTGAACAATATTCCCCGCTTATTTTCTTGACAAACGCCACAAATTTTTATCCTATGCGGCATGTTAACGGCAAACGATGACATGTTCATGGAGTTGGCCCTTGGGGAGGCCGGCGCTGCCCGGGCGGCAGGAGAGGTGCCGGTCGGGGCCGTCATTACCTGCGGGAACGATATCCTGGCCAGGGCGCACAACCTGCCGATTGCGCTGCACGATCCGTCCGCCCATGCGGAAATTATGGCTATCCGTGCAGCAGCCCAAATTATGTCCAATTACCGGCTTACCGGGACGACGCTTTATGTGACGCTGGAGCCCTGTGTCATGTGTTGCGGAGCCATTGTGCAGGCTCGCATCAGCCGATTGGTCTTTGGCGCACGGGATGCCAAAAGCGGCGCCGTGGTTTCGCTCTATCATCTGCTGGACGATGGGAAACTCAACCACTCGGTGGCAATTACCGAGGGTGTGCGGGGGGATGCCTGTGCGGAAATTATGAGTGGATTTTTCCGGGAAAAGAGGATAACATCCGCCGCTCGTTAACACATATAAGGAATTGTGGAGAGGTACCGAAGTGGTCGTAACGGGATCGACTCGAAATCGATTTGGGGGCCAAAAGCTCCCACGGGGGTTCGAATCCCCCTCTCTCCGCCATTAAAAAATTGTGTGATTTCAATATACGGAGGGATGTCCGAGCGGCTGAAGGAGCACGACTGGAAATCGTGTGTATGCCCACAAAGGTGTACCGGGGGTTCGAATCCCCCTCTCTCCGCCATATATTGAGATTTTTGTCAGGCGACGATTATTAGGTAGCCGGGCCCTGCGCAACAGAGGGTTGTGAACCCCGTCAGGTCCGGAAGGAAGCAGCGGCAGCAATTACCGACGTGTGTGCGGCCAGCCTGGCTATCTTTAAAATTTTCCCATCCACTTCGTTCATGGCATAATAAGGAAGCAAAATGGAATATCTCGTCTTAGCGCGCAAGTGGCGGCCTCAGAGTTTCAACGATCTGGTAGGCCAGGAGCATGTGTCCCGGACGCTCACGAACGCCATTTTACAGAACCGCATTGCCCATGCCTATATTTTCAGCGGTCCGCGCGGGGTCGGCAAGACCTCTGTGGCCCGGATACTGGCCAAAGCCCTGAACTGCGTAGAGGGGCCAACCCCGACGCCCTGCCAGGTATGCTCCCATTGCCTGGAAATTACCGCGGGAAAGTCCATGGATGTGCGTGAGATTGACGGCGCTTCGAACCGCGGCATTGATGAGATCAGAGAACTACGTGAAAACGTCAAATTTTCTCCCGCCTCCGGTCGCTACAAGATCTACATTATTGATGAAGTCCACATGCTTACCGCGCCGGCCTTCAACGCCCTGCTGAAGACACTGGAGGAGCCGCCCTCCCATGTGGTTTTCCTCTTTGCCACCACTGAACTGAACAAGATCCCGGCCACGATCCTTTCCCGCTGCCAGGGTCATGATTTTCGCATCATCCCGCTCAAGCAGATTGTGGAAAAATTGCAGCAGATAGCCACGGCGGAGCAGATCGTCATCAGCGCCGCCGGGCTGGCCTGGATCGCCGCGGCAGGCAAGGGGAGTTTACGGGATGCCCAGAGCATCTTTGACCAGGTGATCTCCTATGCCGGTGCGGCTATCAAGGACACCGATGTGGAGGAACTGCTGGGTCTGGCGGACCGGCGCTTTCTTTTTCAGCTCTCCGCGGCAATCCTCGCGAAAGATGCCGGTAAGTGTCTGCAAGTCATCAATGACGGTTATTATGCCGGTCTGGATATGAAGCATTTCTTCCAGTTGCTGCTTAATCATTTCCGCAACCTGCTCTTTGTTAAAATCGCCGGCCCGAACCCCTCCCTTTTTGACCTGACGGAAGATGATATTGTGCAATTGCAGACCCAGGTGGCCGGTGCGGCGCGGGAGACCATCCAGAGACTATTGGACATTCTGCTTTCGGAAGAGGAAAACATGCGCCGGACTCAGGATCCCCGGTTGCATTTAGAGACGGCGATTGTCAGAATGGCCTATGTAGAGGAGCTGATCCCGATTGCGGAAGTGCTGGCGAGAATGGAAGCGCTGGAAAAAAAGCTTGCGGCAGGGGGGGCGTCAAAGGTAGCGCTCCCGGCAGCGAACCGGACGAATCCGCCCGTGTCACCGCTTTCGGCTGCGGCCAAGGTTCCTTCGCCGCCGCTGGTTCAGGAGGATCAGCGCGGGTACAGCGCCGCCGATGCTGCACCGGAGCAGCGGTGGGCGGATTATAAAGCCCATGTTAAAAAACAGAGCCCCGGTCTGGGGTCAAACATCGCTCAGGGGGTATTTATCAGTTATGCGGAGGAAGCCGTAACGGTCGGTTTTCCAGTGGGATTCGCCTTGGATTATGTCCGGGAAAGAGAGCATCTGGAACGCCTGGTAGAGCTGGCCCGGCCATTTTTTGGCACCCATGTCCAGTTGAAGTTTGAGACCATTAAAGCTGACCAGGGCGATCTGCCGGGCAAGCCCAATGGGATGGCCGGAAATAACCATGATTTGCGTCAGGAAGCCATGAACCAGCCGTTGCTGCAAAAGGCGATTGACCTGTTTGAAGGCGCAGAAGTGCGGGAGATTATTCCGCGCAGAAATAGTTAAAAATTGCACAGGAGGTAAGTAAATTTAATGCAGAATATCGGAGAGATGATGAAGCAGGCCAAGCGGCTTCAGGAGAAGATGGGCAGCCTGCAAAAGGAGCTGGAGACAAGGACCGTGGAGACCAGCGCCGGCGGTGGGATGGTGGCGGTCGTGGTCAACGGCAAATTTGAGCTGCAATCACTGAAGATTGACCGGGAGGTCGTCAACCCGGATGATCTGGAAATGTTAGAGGACCTGATTGTGGCGGCGGTCAACGAAGGTATCCGGAAGGCGCAGGAGATGGCTTCGTCGGAGATGGCGAAACTTACCGGGGGGCTGAAAATCCCCGGCCTGATGTGATGCGCATATGACCGGCTACGCCTTACCCATAAAAAGGCTGATCAAGGAACTTTCCCGATTCCCCGGCATCGGCGAGAAAACGGCGATCCGTCTGGCCACCTTTATCCTGCGAGCCTCGGATGAGGAAGCCCGGAAGCTGGCCGAAAGCATTCTGGAGGTTAAACGGGCGATCCGGCTCTGCCCGATTTGTTTTAATTTTACGGAAAATGACTGCTGCGATATCTGTGCTGACCAGAACCGGGACAGGGAAACCATCTGTATCGTGGAAGAGCCCGATGCCCTGATCGCCATCGAGGAAAGCGGCGAGTACCGGGGGCTCTATCATGTTCTCCACGGCGTCCTGGCCCCGCTCGATGGAATTGGCCCGGAGCAACTGAAGATCCGCGAACTTCTGCACCGCATAGCCGGGAACGTAATCCGGGAAATTATCGTCGCGACGAATCCGAATGTCCAGGGAGAATCAACGGCCCTGCTCATTACCGGGCTCGTCAAGGAAAAAGGGATCAAGGTAACCCGCATCGCTTTGGGGGTGCCGGTCGGGGGCGACCTCAAATACGCCGATCCGATGACCCTGGCCAAATCCATTGAATTCCGGCGGGGCATGGAATAGCATTGACGGAATAATTATTGACAGAAAAAAGTATTTATAATAACGCTTCGCGCTCAGCACTTATTAAGTATTAACGTAGGAGATTGTCCGATGATAGAGATCAGGTGGCATGGAAGAGGCGGTCAGGGCGCGGTGACATCCGTGGAATTGCTTGCGCTGGCGGCCATTGAGGAAGGGAAATATGCCCAGGGCTTTCCCAGCTTTGGCCCGGAGCGCCGGGGCGCCCCCGTGGCGGCTTTCAACCGCGTGGATGATAAACAGATCAAGGTCCGTTCCGGCATCTATCGTCCCGATGTGGTGATCGTGCTTGATGAGGGGCTGATAGGCCTCGTGGACGTTGCCGAGGGCTTGAAAGAAGACGGCATCCTCATTGTCAATACGAAGCGAAGCCGGGCGGAGATAAAAAAAGCCCTGAACTATAAAAAACGGCTGGGGATTGTGAATGGTTCGGCAATCGCCTGGAAAGAGCTGGGCGTCCCCATTACCAATACCACCATGCTGGGCGCCCTGATCAAAGCCACTGCTGTGGTGAAGATGGCATCCATGCGGGTGCCGGTTGAGCATCGCTTCGGCCGGATTGCTCCGAAAAATTTGCAGGCCATGCAAAGGGCTTATGACGAGTTGAAAATAAATTAACGAATTAATTCCGAGGTAAGGTGATGGCAGACAAGAAATGGCCAGAAAACTGGCAGGAAGTCAACCCGGGATGCATCGTATTCCGTCCCGGAAGCGCGCGGGATTATCATACCGGCAGTTGGCGGGCGCTGCGGCCCGTGTGGGATAATGCCAAGTGCATCAAGTGCGGTATTTGCTATATATTCTGCCCGGAGGGTTGCATCTCCGCCGATGCGGATGGCTATTTCGCGGCTGATCTGAATTATTGCAAGGGCTGTGGGATTTGCTCCCATGAATGCTGGCCGCAGGCCATAAAGATGGTGGGGGAGGGATAGGCCATGTCGAAACGTATTGGTATGGAAGTAGCGATGGCCGTGGCGGAAGCCGTGGCCCTGTGTCGGCCTGATGTGGCGGCTGTGTATCCCATTACACCCAACACGCATGTGGCGGAGCATCTGTCGGATATTGTCGCCGAAGGCAGGTTGGACGCGGAGTTTATCACGGTGGAATCGGAACATTCTGCCATGAGCTGCGTCATGGGCGCTTCCGGGACGGGGGCCAGAACCTTTACCGCTACGAGTTCCCAGGGGCTGATGTATATGGCGGAAGTATTACCCATTGCCTCGGCCATGCGACTGCCCATTGTCATGTCCGTTGCCAACCGGGCCATCTCCGGGCCGCTGAACATCTGGAACGATCACAGCGACATCATGTATCAGCGCGATGCCGGCTGGATTTCCATTTTTGGAGAAAATGGCCAGCAAATGATAGATATGGCCATCCAGGCCTTCAAGATTGCCGAACACCGCGATGTCATGCTGCCGGTCAATTTCAATATGGATGGTTTCCAGCTTACCCACATGGTGGAACCCTTCGAGCTTCCCTCGCAGGAGGAGGTGGATAAATTCCTGCCTCCTTACGTTCCTTACGCCACGCTCCATCCAGACAAGCCGGTAACAATGGGCGCTCTGGGTTTGCCGGAGATATTCAACGAGATGATGAAAGGCAAGGATAACGCACTCGTCAACTCGAAGAAGGTTATTCTCCAGGTGTGGAAGGAATGGGAAAAAATGTTTGGCCGGAAATATGAGCCCGTCACTTCCTATCGGACGGAAGACGCCAAAGTGTTGTTGATGACCATGGGTTCAATGGGTGAGACGGCGGAGATTGCGGTGGACGAATTGCGGAAAAAGGGTAAAAGGGTAGGGCTGCTGAAGTTGAAACTTTGGCGCCCCTTCCCCTTTGCGGAGTTGAAGAAGGCCGTTCAGGGCGCTTCGGTGCTGGCCGTGCTGGACCGGGCGGTTTCCTTCGGCGGCCCCGGCGGCCCTCTCGGTTCTGAGGTCCGGTCGGCCCTTTATCACGAATCGGATCGCCCCGTGGTGCTGGATTATCTCATTGGTCTCGGCGGACGCGACATGATGGTGGAGGATTTTATGGCGATTGCCGAAAAGGCAGCGAAGGCAGCCGGCAAGGGAACGAAGGAATTGTACGAATTCTACGGAGTTAGAGGAGCCTGA
This sequence comes from Deltaproteobacteria bacterium, assembly GCA_026388415.1. Taxonomy (NCBI): domain Bacteria; kingdom Pseudomonadati; phylum Myxococcota; class Myxococcia; species Deltaproteobacteria bacterium. The sequence continues at coordinate 9,558 of JAPLJV010000061.1, forward strand.
ATATGTCAAACAACCCACAGGGTTTGATCGAGAATTTTGATTTATTTGCCCCGAAGTTAGTGGACAAGGAAGAATACTTCAGTTGCGGTCACCGCGCCTGTCAGGGTTGCGGTGAAGCCCTGGCCATCCGTCTGATGTGCAAGGCCCTGGGCAAGGACACCGTCATCGCCAATGCCACGGGCTGCATGGAGGTCGTATCTTCTCTGTACCCCACCACGGCCTGGAAGCTGCCCTGGATACATGTGGCCTTTCCCAACTCGGCCGCGGTCGGATCGGGTGTGGAGGCGGGATTGAAGGCTTTGCGGCGCAAGGGGAAAATCGCCGACCGGCGCGTGAAGGCCGTGGCCATCGGCGGCGATGGCGGCACCCTGGATATCGGTTTTCAGGCCCTTTCCGGCGCGATGGAGCGGGGTCATGACCTGCTTTACGTCTGTTTCGATAATGAAGCCTACATGAATACGGGCATCCAGCGTTCCAGCTCCACTCCTTTCGGCGCTTCAACCACGACGGCCCCGGCTGGCAAGCAGAGCATCGGCAACAAAACCTGGAAAAAGAATGCACCGGAAATCATGGTGGCCCATAACGTCCCCTACGTGGCCACGGCGTGCCACAGCTATCCGCTGGATTTCATGAACAAGGTCAAGAAGGCCCGGCAGGTTAAAGGTCCGGCCTATATCCAATGCCTTTCCGTGTGCCCCACGGGGTGGCGGTGCGGTTCGGAAGTCTGTATAAAAATGGGACGTCTGGCTGTGGAGACGGGGGTTTTCCCGCTGTATGAAGTGGAAAACGGGAAGTACCGGATGACGATGGACATGCCGAAAAAGCGGCGGCCGGTGGAAGATTACATCAAGCTCCAAGGGCGTTTCCGTCATCTCCGGCCGGACCAGATCAAGTCCATCCAGCAGCGCGTGGATATGGAATACCGTTTGTTGGAGAACAAGGTGGAACACTCTTTTTCCTGGCTTTTAACCGGCTCGGAAGAATAAAGGTCAACAATCAATTTTACAGGCAATTATTAGGGTGGATGAAGCATGAAAACCGCGAAAACCGTTGAATTGAAAAAGGCCAGAGAGATCGTCGCCCGGTATCATGGCGAGCGGAGCTCTTTGATAGCCATTCTGCAGGATGTCCAGGAGGCTTACCGGTATTTGCCGCAGGAAGCCCTCAGCTATATCAGCCAGGAACTGTTCGTACCCCTGACGAAGGTTTATGAAGTGGCCACCTTTTACAAGGCCTTCAGCCTGACTCCGCAGGGCGAGCATATCGTTAAGCTCTGTATGGGCACGGCCTGTCATGTGCGCGGAGCGGCCAATATTCTCGATCAGCTGGAAAGGACTTTGCACTTGAAGCCCGGTCAGACGAGCCGCGATTACCAGTTTACGCTGGAAACGGTGAACTGTGTCGGGGCCTGTGCGCTGGGCCCGGTCATGGTGACGGACGGAGAATATCATGGGCAGGTGAACTTGAAAAAGGCAGATAAAGTCATCGCATCGCTGCAGAAGGGGGCACGGTCATGAAAAGAGTGGCAGATGCCAAGGAATTGAAGAAACTTCAGGAGACACTGGCTAAGCAATGGGATCCCAAAAAGCCGCTGGTCACGATTTGCGCCGGCACTGGCTGCCGCGGTTACGGTTGCGTCAAGGTCAAGGAAGCTCTGGAGCAGGAAATAGTTAAACAGAAACTGAAAGTTGAGGTCAAGGCGACGGGTTGCTTCGGATTCTGTGAAAAAGGTCCGCTCGTCGTCATTTATCCCCAGAAGATTTTTTATCAGCAGGTCAAGCTCGAAGATGTGGCCGACATTGTTGCCAAGACGGTGGCCAAGGGCGAGGTGCTGGAGAAGCTCCTTTATCGCGATCCCCAGACCGGCAAACAGGTCCGGCAGGAAGAGGACGTGCCCTTCTACAAGAAACAAAAGCGCCTTATTTTTGGTTCCAATGGTCTGATTGATCCGACACGGATTGAGGACTACCTGGCCCTGGGCGGCTATACGGCCCTGGGCAAAGCTTTGGCGATGACTCCGACGGGGATTATTGAGGAAGTGAAAAAAGCGGGTCTGCGCGGTCGTGGCGGCGGCGGTTTTTCGACGGGCGTCAAGTGGGAAGGTTGCCGGGAGGCCCACGGAGCGACGAAGTATGTCATCGGTAATGGCGATGAGGGCGATCCTGGCGCTTACATGGACCGGAGCCTCATGGAGGGTAATCCCCACAGTGTCCTGGAAGGCATGATCATCGGCGCTTATGCCATCGGCGCCCGGCAGGGCTTCATATACGTGCGGAATGAATATCCGCTGGCGGTACTCCACCTGACTATGGCCATTGCGAGCGCCCGCGAGGCGGGTCTTTTGGGGCAAAATATCCTTGGTTCAGGTTTTAGTTTTGATATTGCGATCAACCGGGGCGGCGGTGCTTTTGTGTGCGGCGAATCGTCGGCCCTGTTCGCTTCTCTCGAAGGCCGCGCCGGGGAACCGCGCGCCAAGTATGTCCATGCCGTCGAAAAGGGACTCTGGGACAACCCCACCGTCTTGAATAACGTGGAAACCTGGGCCAATGTGCCGCTCATCATCAATAAGGGCCATAAGTGGTATGGCGCCATCGGCACGGCCAAGAGCAAGGGCACCAAGATATTTTCACTGGTGGGCAAGATCAATAATACGGGTCTCGTGGAAGTTCCCATGGGTATGCCCCTCCGGGAGATCATCTACGACATCGGCGGCGGCATTCCCAAAGGGAGAAAGTTCAAGGCGGTGCAGACCGGCGGCCCCTCGGGCGGCTGCATCCCCGAGAGTCTGCTGGACCTGCCGGTGGACTTTGACAAGCTCTATGAGGTTGGTTCCATGATGGGTTCGGGCGGCATGATCGTTATGGATGATCGTTCCTGCATGGTGGATGTGGCGAAATATTTTCTGTCCTTCCTGCAGGAGGAATCGTGCGGGAAATGCGTCCCCTGTCGGGAAGGTGTCCGCCGGATGAAGGAAATTCTGGCAGAGATCTGCGCCGGGCGCGGCCGGGAAGAAGATATCGCGCTTTTGGAAAGCATGTCCCACGCCATCAAAGACGGCGCCCTCTGTGCGCTGGGCGGGAGCGCCCCGAACCCGGTCTTGAGCACCATCCGGTATTTCCGGGCCGAGTATGAGGCCCACATCCGCGACAAGCGCTGCCCCGCCGGTGTCTGCAAAGGGCTGATCCGTTACTCTATTACGGCGGATAAGTGCACCGCTTGCGGCGTCTGCCTGAAGGCCTGCCCCACGGGGGCGATCAGCGGCGCGAAGAAAACACCTCATAAGATCAACAAAGCCAAGTGCATCAAATGCGGCGCCTGTATTGAAAGCTGCAAGTTTGACGCGATTAATGTTCAGTAAAGGTGGGTAAAATGGTTAATTTAATCATAGATGGCAAGCACGTTGAGGCCGAGGCCGGAGCGACCATTCTGCAGGTGGCCCGGACCAATGGCATTGAGATTCCCACGTTGTGTTCGCACGATTCCCTGGAGTCATCGGGCGCTTGCCGGCTTTGCGTGGTGGAAATAAAAAAAGGCAACCGGGCGAGGATCGTGACCTCCTGTCTCTATCAGGTGGAGAAAGATCTCGTCGTTGATACGAAATGCGAGCGGGTCCTGAATGTCCGCCGCCTCGTCATGGAGCTGCTCCTGGCGCGCAACCCCGAGGCCGACGTGCTGAAGGAAATGGCCCGGGAGATGGGCGTCGTGCCCCAGGTGCGCTTTATCCCCGATACGGACAAGGGCAAATGCATCCTGTGCCGCATGTGTGTCAGGACCTGCGAGACGATTGTGGGGGCAAGCGCGATCGGCTTTTCCTATCGGGGATCGGCAAAGACGCTGGGAGGGCCTTTCCGGGAAGCTTCCGCGGCCTGCATTGGTTGCGGCGCCTGCGCCTACGTCTGCCCCACGGGTCACATTCAGATGGAGACCACCCAGGATACCCGCACGATCTGGGGACGCACCTTCCCGATGCTGGCCTGCGATACCTGCGGCCGGTATTTTGCTCCGAAGGATCAGTTGCAATTCATCAGCGAGACGACGGGTGTACCGATGGCTGACCTGGCCGTCTGCACGAGCTGTAGATGATCATTCCCCAGTAGCTCAGTCGGTAGAGCGGGTGGCTGTTAACCACCATGCCCGTGGTTCGAGTCCGCGCTGGGGAGCCAAACTGTTCGGTGGGCAGAACTTCGACATCAGAGGTTTTACCCACCGGCCGGGGCTTCCTTAATTGACACGTAATGAGAAATAAATATTTTAGTTAAATTAGCCTTGACAACAGAGAACATATTCCCTTATAAACCACCACGTCGGAAGAAGATTCTTAATTCAGACTGGTTAAGTCCTGTAAGCTGAAAGGGAACGTTCAGGTTGCTCGCAGGCGCTCCGGTGCTGATTCATGGGGCTAACGGCCCGTAATGAATGAATATTAAAAGATAGGAGATAGAGCATTGCACAAGGTATTGGAAAAAACTTTTTTGCAGGAAATTGTGGTCAGAATGGTTATTGAGGCTCCCGAGATTGCCCGCAAGAGAAAGGCCGGACAGTTCATCGTGTTGATGATCGACGAAAAGGGCGAGAGGATTCCCTTGACCATCGTTGATTCTGATAGTCGAAGAGGCACCATTACCATTATATATCAGATCGTGGGAAAAACGACCGCTCAACTGGCTAAAATGGAGAGGGGCGACGGTATCATGCATGTGCTGGGGCCTCTGGGGCATGCGACCGAAATAAATAATTTCGGCACGGCGGTGTGCGTCGGCGGAGGCGTAGGTATCGGTGTGGCATACCCCATTGCGGCGGCGCTCAAGAAGGCGGGAAATAAAGTGATATCCATCATCGGAGCACGGACGAAGGATATCCTGATTCTCGAGGACGACATGAGGAAGGTCAGTGATCAGTTGCTGGTGGCCACCGATGACGGCAGTTACGGATTTCACGGCTTTGTAAGCAACGTCTTGCAGAATCTCATTGACGCGGGCGAGAAGATCGATATCGCATATGCCATCGGACCGGTGCCGATGATGAATGTTGTCGCCAAATTAACGAAGACATACGGCATAAAGACCATCGTCAGTCTGAACCCGATCATGGTGGATGCCACCGGGATGTGCGGCGCCTGCCGTGTTTCGGTGGGCGGAAAGACAAAGTTCGGCTGTGTGGATGGTCCGGAGTTTGATGGCCATGAAGTAGATTTCAGTTTATTGATGAGCCGCCTTAAGATGTATGCTGATGATGAAAAACAGGCGCTGGAAAGATACAGGTGTGAATGTCATGGAAAATAACGAGAAGCTTGCAAAGAAGGAGAAAACGGAAAAAGTCCCCCGGCAGGGTATGCCGGAGCAGGCGCCCGGGCAGAGGATCCAGAACTTCAATGAGGTTCCTTGCGGTTATACAAAAGAGCTGGCCCTGGCAGAGGCAGGCCGGTGCATCCAATGCAAAAAACCAGGTTGTGTGGCCGGTTGTCCCGTGGATGTGGATATCCCGGCCTTCATTAAGCTGATTGCCGAAGGGAGCTTTATCGAAGCGGCCTGGAAACTCAAAGAGACGAATGCCCTTCCCGCCGTCTGCGGAAGGGTTTGTCCCCAGGAAGATCAATGTGAAAAACTCTGCATCCTCGGTAAGAAAGGCGACCCCGTTGCCGTTGGCAGACTGGAGCGTTTTGCCGCGGATTTTGAAAGGGAGTCCGGAAATATTGTGATTCCCCCGGTGGCTCAGCCGACCGGTAAGAAAATCGCCATTGTGGGCGCAGGGCCGGCCGGGCTCACGATCGCCGGAGATCTGGTTAAAGCGGGCCTCGACGTGACGGTTTTTGAAGCCCTGCACAAAGCGGGCGGAGTGTTGATTTACGGGATTCCCGAGTTCCGTCTTCCCAAAGCGATTGTGGATGCCGAGGTGAATTATCTGGAAAAACTGGGCGTGAAGCTTGTATTAAACGCCGCCATCGGTAGACTTAAGACGGTGGATGATCTTTTTGCGGAAGGATTTCATGCCGTATTTCTGGGAGTCGGCGCCGGCGCCCCGGTCTTTATGAATATCCCCGGTGAAAACCTCAACGGCATCTATTCGGCCAATGAGTATCTCACTAGATCCAATCTCATGAAGGCCTATCTGTTCCCGGAATATGATACGCCCATTGTCCGGGGGAAGAACGTGGCCGTCATCGGCGGCGGCAATGTGGCCATGGATTCGGTGCGAACCGCCCTCCGCCTGGGCGCGGACAACGCTTATATCATCTACCGGCGCACCGAGGTGGAAATGCCCGCCAGGAAAGAGGAAGCGCATCACGCAAAAGAAGAAGGGGTGCAGTTCAAACTCCTCCATGCCCCGGTTGAATATCTTGCCGATGATAAAGGCTGGGTGAAGCAGATGAAATGTATCCAAATGGAACTGGGTGAACCGGATGCCTCCGGTAGACGCAGCCCCGCCCCGGTAAAAGGGTCCGAATTCACCATTGAGGTGGATACGGTAGTGGTAGCCATCGGGACGATGGCCAATCCCGTGATCCAGACGACAACCCCCGGGCTGGAAGTCAACAAGTGGGGTTATATCCTGACCAAAGGCGAAACAGGGGAAACTACCCGGGAAGGGGTTTACGCCGGAGGAGATATCGTGACGGGTTCGGCTACGGTTATTCTCGCCATGGGCGCCGGAAGACAGGCGGCTAAAGCTATTTATGACTACGTAAGAGCCAAATGATTTCCTTGGGTGCAAGTAAAAAAATCTGGCCTTAAAGATCCTGTCCATGGCAGCGAAACAGAGGCGGTCTGGCTTTATCGTTTGGACAGAAGCTTCAGAAAAATACTCACCACATAATTTGACCAATGGGTTTAGCCGAGTATTTACGTCAGAGAAGTACGCAAGAACCGGCATAACCATTTTTTTCCATCATAGGCAGACCTCTACTGCCTTGGGAACCCAAAAAAAATAATGTGGAAATTTGCCTGAGAAAAGTGTAATCACCCCACAGCGCGTCATTTAATCGCGCATTTCCGGGAGGTTTTAATGAAGATGTTTGCTCGTAAGAGATGGCTGCCATTGCTCTTGGCAATCACTTTCCTTGTCATCCTGGGCCCTTATGGCGACAGTCAGGTAGCGGCCTTAGACAAAAGCGTCTATAAGACACTCCGAACCTTCAACGAGGTTCTGGATATCGTAGAAAAAAATTATGTGGAAGAGGTGGACGCCAACACCTTGATCAAAGGAGCCATCAACGGCATGGTGAAGTCGCTGGATCCGCACAGCAGCTTCATGACGGCGGAGATGTACAAGGAATTGGAGGTAGACACGCGGGGAAGCTTCGGCGGCATCGGCATTGAAATTACTATGAATAAGGGTGTGCTGACTGTCGTTTCGCCAATCGAGGACACGCCGGCCTTTAAAGCGGGCGTCAAATCCGGTGATCAGATCATCATGATTGACGGACAATTTACCAAAGATATCACCATCTCGGAAGCGGTTAAGAAACTGCGGGGGAAAAAAGATACCAAGGTAACCCTGACAATTATGAGAGAAGGCCTGGCAAAGCCCAAAGAGTTTGTCCTGACCCGCGAAGATATCAAGGTCAAAAGCGTCAAGACAAAGAATTTTGACAAGAACATCGGCTACATAAGATTAGCGGCTTTCCAGGAAAGAACCAGCGACGATTTGAAAAAGACACTCCGCGAGGTAACGGAAAAAATGCAGCCTTTGCAGGGTCTCGTCCTCGACATGCGGAACAACCCGGGCGGACTGCTTAATCAGGCGGTAGAAGTGTCCGATGTTTTTATGAAGTCCGGTATCATTGTCTCCACGCGGGGCAGGACAAAGGGTATGGAAAGCAAGAACAGCGCCCACAACGACGGCGATGAACCAACCTGTCCGATGGTCGTGCTGGTCAATGAGGAAACCGCCAGCGCCGCCGAGATAGTCGCCGGCGCCCTGCAGGACAGCGGCAGGGCTGTTATTATAGGCACCCAGACTTTCGGCAAGGGGTCGGTGCAGACCGTCATTCCGCTGGAAGACGGCTCGGCCTTGAAATTAACAACGGCTAAATACTACACTCCCAATGGACGCTCCATCCAGGCCGAGGGTATTATGCCTGATATTATCGTGAAATACGCACCACCGGTGGAGGCCAAGGCAACGCCGGAGGGAATGATGAGGGAACGTGATTTACCTGGACACATAAAGTCACCGCAAGAAAATGGCCTCAAGGCTGTCGAACCGAAGGCAGACCCGAAAAAAGATGAATCTGACGAAGCAGCGGCGCCTGATAACCAGATCAAGAGCGCGATAGACATCTTAAAGAGCTGGGAGATATTCAAGAAAAACTTCAAATAAATATTAGTAGGCGCCGACGCAGAGTTTAAAGGAGGGCATGAAACTTATTACGGGCCTCACCGGCCTTATATTGTTGATAATCGTCCTGATTACGTCCTACTATATATTTTCCCGGCCGCCCGGCGATGTTGACCGGGCGCAGGAAAGCGGAGAAGAGAAAGAAGCAACTGGGGAGAAAACTCCTGTCCGGACACCGGATTTTCCCCCCCGGCGCCCGAACAGCGGAGAGGGGAAAATATCCATCGCCATCATCATTGATGACATAGGCTTTGCCTTGGCGCCGGTGGATGAACTGCTCAGAATTGATGCACCGCTGGCCTTCGCCGTTTTGCCCTACACTCCCCATGCTAAAGCTGCCGCGGAGATGATCCACCGTCAGGGACGCGAGATTCTGCTGCACATCCCCATGGAACCGCGCAGTGGAAAAAATAAACCCGGTCCGGGGGCGCTTTTCCGCGATATGACGGCAAATGATCTGCGGAGGCAGTTGGATGATGATCTCGCCGTCGTTCCCTATGTCGCGGGAGCCAATAATCACATGGGATCGGCTTTCATGGAGGATGAGGAAAAACTTCAGGTCGTCCTGACGGAATTGCAGAAAAAGGGGCTGTTCTTTGTTGACAGCAGAACAACGGCAGCTTCCCGGGCGGAGGGCTTGGCCAGAAAAACGCGGATCAGATTTGCGGCGCGACGGCTTTTTCTCGACAATGACCAGGATCAGGAGTTGATTTTCAAGAATTTGCTCGACCACTTGGAGAATAACAATTCGCCCCTCTTGATCATCGGGCATCCCTATCCCGGCACCGTGGCAGCGCTTAAGGAAGCTATCCCGCTGCTTCAGTCGCGAGGCATCCGCATTGTCCCACCTTCGGAGCTGGTGGAAATAATCGGCGAGAGATAATAAACCAACAGGAATGAATAACTTTTTATGAAAACATTTCTTAATAAACAATGGCTGTTGATTATTACTATTTTTATTTGTCTCGCGGGATGCGTGCCGCCTGGGACGAGGGCCGGTGATATCACGGCTGTCGAGGCCGACCTCACCCCCGTCAATCTTGCTTCCTATCATTATTCCCTGAGCGTGCTCTCTTCCTTAAGCGGGAAGCTGGATGATGCGATCGAGGAGATGGAAAAAGCCCTTGGTTTTGATGCCCGGTCGGCCTTTTTAGCCACGGAACTCGCCGGTCTTTACAGCGAAAAAGGCAATATCTCCAGGGCCATTGCGATCTGCGAAAAGACGCTGGCGGAAAACGGCAGTGACGTTGAAGCCAGACTCCTGCTGGCCAACTTGTACCTGAATGTCAAGAATTTTGATAATGCCCTCCGCGAGTATCTGAAAGTCACAGAACTTGAGCCGCGCAATGCCGATGCGCTGCTCTATACAGGTATTCTTTATGGAGAAGCCAAGAAGTACGAAGAAGCAGTTACCACTTTCCGCAGGCTGCTGGATAGCGATCCCGATCACATCATGGGGAATTACTACTTGGCAAAAACATTGAGCGAAGTTCAACAATATGGCGCCGCCGAAGAAATCTATAAGAAGACGTTGGCCTTAAAACCTGGGTTTGAACCGGCCGTACTCGACCTCGGACGTCTCTTGGAAAAACAGGAAAAGAATGACCAGGCGGTAAAAAAATATCGCGCCTACATCAAGGCTAACCCGCACAGTGTAAACGTCAGGCTCAAATTAGCCGATCTGCTGCTAAAACTAAAGAAACCGGAAGAGGCGGAAAAGGAGCTGCGGGAGACACTTACCTGGGGGAAGGGCCGCCGCGAGATTGCTTACCGGCTGGGTCTGTTCTATTTAGAAAGCGATCGCTTTGAGAGAGCCGCGGAAATCATCCTGGAGCTGCTTAAGACCAATTCCGGCGATTACCGGTTGAGATACCTGCTGGCTTCAGCTTATGAAGGCCAGAAGGATTACCAGCAGGCCATCGCCGAGTTGCAGAAGATACCCCGGGAGGCGGAACTATTTCCTGCCGCCCAGTTAAGCATCAGCCTGATGCTGAAAAATACCGGCCAAATCGAGGCCGCCATCGCCAATCTGTCGGCCGCCATTGACAACAGAAAAGATGCCCCCGATCTTTATGCCTTGCTTGCTTCCATCTACGAAGAAAAAAAAGAACTTCTAAGGGCGGAAGAAACCTTAAAGATGGGCCTGCAGGTCTCCCCCAGTGTCATGCTGCATTTCAGTCTGGGCGCACTTTACGAAAAGACAGACCGTTTCCCGGAAAGCATCAGGGAGATGGAGACCGTCCTGCAAATGGACGGTAAAAATGCCGAGGCCATGAACTTTATCGGTTACTCCTACGCCGACCGCGGCATCAAACTGGTGGAAGCTGAGGATTTAATTAGAAAGGCGCTGACGCTAAAGCCGGGTAATGCATACATGCTGGACAGCTTGGGCTGGGTCTGTTTCCGACAGAATAAGCTGGCGGAGGCCATAAAATACTTAAAAGAAGCGGCCGCCGGGCTTCCCCAGGATGCCACCGTTGCCGAACACCTGGGCGATGTCTATGTCGAATCAGGCCAAATTGAAGCGGCCAGAGAGATTTATCTGCAAGTCATGAAATTGAATCCCGACCATAAAACTGTGCCGCAGAAGATAGAGAAGATGAAGATAACGGGTCACAACCCCGATAAACGGGATAAGCCCCGCTGAGCGGGATAAGAGCTTTAACGGATTTGCTTTCCTCGATAAAGCAAATCCTAACGCACTAATAAAATAGCGGGTAGTAATATTGGATAATTTGGCGGCACAGACAAGCAATATTACTAAGCAAATGTTGGCGCTGCTCATTTGCTGCTTTCTTGCCTCCTGCGCGCCGGCCGTAACCTTGCCCCATGCCCCGGATCAGCTTCCTGCTCCGCTTGATCCCCGCTGGGAAAAACTAAGCGGCAGGAATCAAGTCCGAAGCGGCCTGAGAGCGATGGCGGATATTGACCTGACGGCAGAAGGCGGCAGACGTCATCTGCGGGTAGCCATGCTGCTCCAACTCCCATCACTGATGCGGATAGAAAGCATCCCTCTTTTCGGCCCACCGGATTTCTTCCTCTCTCTGAACAGGGAAAAACTGAAGATTTTTTTGCCGGGTAAAAAAGAATATTATCAGGGTCGTCCGTCGCGGGAAAATTTGTCGCGTTTCCTGCCGCTCAGTCTATCCCCGACGGATATGGTATATGTCCTTATGGGCCTCCCTCCTCCCCCACCTGTCGCCGAAGAAAAAATCGGTTACCGGGAATCTCGTGAAGGCGACAGGAAACGTCTGGACCTGTTCTTGAATAACCGGATAATCCGGATACTGTGGTCGGACAGCAATGTTGAGCGACTAACAGACATGGAAATACTTGACGCCAACACCAAACTTACCCATCGGGTAAGCTATGGCAACTACCTCCGGTTGGGAGAAAGCGACTGGCCGCAACAGGTAACGATAGTTTCCCAAGACGGGAAGGCTCGGATAATTGTTAATTATGACGATATGGAATTGTGCGCCCCGGAGGATGAGGAAATCTTTGACCTACCCATCCCCAGGGGTATAACGCCTACCGGCATGGATAGGGATGACCCGCCCTGGGAATAATAGATAAGCGGGTCTGTTCCATCTTCTATTTTATGTTGAGAAGGGTCGCCTTTGCCGTGCGAGCCTGATTAGTATTGGGATAGTCGTTTATCACCCGCTGCAGAATAAGCTTCGCACTGGCCTTATCACCCAGGTTCATAAAGGCAATCCCCTGCTTCAGGAGGGCGTAAGGCACCTTGTCGCCGTCAGGATAATTCTTGGCCACCTTTTCATATTCCAGGATGGCATTCTCGTACTTTTTTTCAAAATAATAGCATTCCCCGATCCAGAACTGGGCATTATCGGAATATTCCGTGTCGGGGTACTGTTTCAGAAAGTTATGAAATGCCTCTCTGCCCTTATCGAATTTGCCATCCTTGAAAAGCTCATAGGCGGCGGCATAGGCCGACTCCTTATCAGGTTTTCCCTTGGTAACTTCCTTGGGCTTTTCGCCCTTTTCCGTTCCCTCCGGCTGGTCTTCTCTTTTTCCGATCCCCAGGAAATTCTCGATAAAATTGATCTTGAAAACCGCGTTATTGAGTTTTTCCCTGATTTCCTTGGCGTCCTCATCCTTATTGGTGCGCGTCACGACGGTGGCGAGATCCTTACGCAGAGCCTCCACCTGGCCCCTCAGTTGCTGGATATTATCCCGGATGTCGGCTATATCGGCGCCCGTTTCCGCCGTGCTCTTGCGCAAAGCCGTGACGGCTTCAAAGTTTCTGGCAACCTCGCCACGGATAGCATTGTCTTCCGCCTTCAGGAGGGACAGATGCTTCTCCACTGCCGCCACCTTTTTTTCCACCACCACCACCCTGTTGTTCACTACATCGGTTATCTTCTGATCCAACTCGCTTTGGACCTTTTTCAAATCATCAGTAGTTGCACAACCGATTAGTGCCGCCAACAAAAGCATGAGCAGAAAAATATTTATTTTCAAGCGCTTAACCTCACTTGATTATTTTTTCCCGGAGGCGTCAAAATGCGCCCGGCGGTTCCTGGCCCAAGCGTCTTCGGTATGTCCTTTATCCAGAGGCAGTTCCTCGCCATAGCTTAAGGTCTTGATTCTCTTGGCATCAATGCCCATGTCAACGAGGAATTTAGTTGCCGCATTGGCGCGCCTTTCCCCCAAGGCCAGGTTATATTCGGCGGTGCCTCTTTCATCGCAGTGCCCCTCTACAACAATCATGACATCCTTATTTTTATTCAGCCATTCGGCATGATTCTTAAGGCTCGCCCGCGCTTCATCCTTAAGGTTGAATTTGTCGAAATCGAAACGGATATCGGCCAATTCATAAAGTTCCCTGGCAGGCACGGCTACTGCGGCGGTCGTTGCTGCTGGTGCTGCTTTATCCGCTCCCTCCAGCACTGGCTCACCTACGGAAAATTTCGCTTTTGCCGGGGCCTTTTCAACGGGAGCCGCTTGTTCTACCGGCTTGGCCTCTGGCGCCACGGCCGCCGGCGCCATCGGCGCCACCCTGTCTTCTTGGAGGGCTTCTTTATTAGCGCTGCAACCACCGATAAGCACCATCATCAATGCAAATACTAATATTACTAACCCAACGTTTCTTCTCATAATCTTCACTCCTTTCTTCATCATCACTAAAGTTTTCCTAAAGGTGCAATCCCCCCCCAGGATGGATAAAGAATAATGGTAAACTGCTACCGCTTTATAACGCAAGTTCACGACACATTCAACATAAAAAAACATTTATTTTTCCGGTCCCTGGTACGAACGGAGCAGCTCATCCATATAGAGCTAAGGAATGGTCTTAAAACGGGAAGACCAGGAAGCAGAAACGCATTCCCCGGACCCTTCATACAAAAGCCGCAAGTTCAATCCGGAGGCGGTCATGATATAAATTTTTTTCTTATTGCCGTTACTTTTGCTGAAGGCTAAATACCGGCCGTCAGGTGACCAGGAGGGAGATTTGCCCTCGCCGCTGTCAAAGGTCAGTTGCTTCACGTTTTCACCGTCCGGGCCGATGGTAAAAATCTGGAACCTGCCGTCTATCATGCCTTCATAGGCAATCCGGTCGCCCTTGGGAGACCAGGCGGGAGAGGTATTGTAGTTCCCTGCATAGGTAAGCCTTTTGGCATTATTGCCGTCTGCGTCCATGATATATAATTGCGGAGATCCGGAACGATTCGATACGAAAGCGATCCTGCCTCCATCAGGGGACCAGACGGGAGAGACATCAATAGCATAATTGTTTGTCAAACGTTGCAGTAGCTTACTGCCGAAGTCCAGCAGATAAATCTCTTCATTGCCGTCTTTGCTCAAGGTTATCAGCACCTTCCTGCCGTCGGACGACCAGCCTCCAGACAAATTAATGCCCCGGAAAGAACTAATCTTCGTAATGGCGGCATTAGTCATATCCTTGACGTAGAAATCCGGGTTCCCCCCCTCAAAGGAAGTATACGCCAGATATCTGCCCTCGGCAGACCAGCGTGGAGACATAAGAATTGTCCTGCTCTCTATCTCTTTTACCAAATCCGAACCGTCGTAATTTATGGAAAGGATGTCCGTTGCCTTGCCCTTTTTCATGACGAAGGCGATCCGCGTGCCAAAGACACTCCCGTCTCCCGTAAGGGCAAGCAGTATCTCCCCGGCAAATTTACGGAGCATGGTCTTGCCATCGGCAGCCTTGCCCACATACTTTTTCCCGACTACGACTTCCGCCTTTACCACGTCATAGAGACGACAATCCAGGATCAGTTCGCCGCCCCGTTGCTGAAAACCTCCCTGCACCAGATATTCCGCCCCGATCGCCAGCCAGTCGGCAAAGCGGATGTTTTCCGCAGGGGCATTGGCGGACGCTTTATTATCATCGAGATACGCCTTTTTAGCGACAACATTGAAAAAAGCCGTTATCCGCAGGAGGCTGGAAAGCTGGTCGGCAAGCAGGGCGGACTGATTATCGGGCAAGCCATTTTTCCCGGCCAAGTTCCGGAAATCCGGGACAGCAATGACAAATTGCTGCCAGGCAGGGGAATCCATGTCTAAGTAAACCTTGTCGGCGCTATCAGCACACTCGGGAGCAAAGAATAAAATCGCGCCCAGTAAGATGAGGCTTTTAAAAATAAGTCTGGTTTTAAAGCCGATAATACACCTCTTCATTTGAATTCGGCAGAATGAAAGCGGATGCCGATTTCAATGCTGCCGTCTCTTAGTTCCTCCGGCAACGGCGGCAAGGGATTGGCCTTTTTGACAGTCCGCAGCGCGGCATCATCAAAGTAACGGTTGCCGGACCGCTTCTCCAGACCAACATTCGTAATCGTCCCATCCCTTAATATTTGGGCGTGCACCACCGCTTCAATGTTTTCGCGGGGCAACAGACCCTGGGGAATGGTCCACAACACTTTGATCCTCGACCAGATTACGGCATAGTAGTTCCTCATCCTGGCATTCGCGTCCCCCCCCCCGTCGCTGAGCCTGGCAGCGGATGACGCCTGCGACGTTATCCGCGACGCCCCCTGCGAGGCCGGCGAGGGCGCCGATTGCTCCGCTGCCGCCGGAACATTCTTTCTAATTGCTTCCAGCGCCTTTTCTACGCTACCGAAGGATTTTTTTCGCGCTTCTACGGGAGTAACAGGAACGGGAAGTGAATCCAGGGATGACCTGTTAAGCATGGGCTGGCGGGCAGGGACGTAATCTAATATGTTTCTCGCCGCTGTCTCCGCGCCTTTCTTTTCCAGCAAACTGGCCGGCATACTTACCAATTGGACAGAGTATACCGGGCCGAAAGTCAATTTGGGCATAGGCAATAGCGAGCGTGAGAAAACAAGGAGAGACAAAACAATAAAATGGGCCACCAGAGACAGGAAAATAATGCCGTGCAAGCTTGGCCCTCCGTCTCCGGAGTTGCTTCCCTCCAGATACATTATCTGGCCTCCTCCGGAGGTTCGGTAATCATCCCCAGCTTGTCTACCCCGGCCTTCCTGACTTCAGACATAACCTCCACAACAAAGCCATAGGGGACGTTCCTGTCCGCCCGCAGGAAAAGGTCACGGTCAATCTTGGCGGCAAATATGTTCTCTAACTTGGACCGCAGATCCGGCAGGGTGACCTTGCTTTTGTTCAGGAAAATCTCTTTGGCGCCATTAACGGTCAGCACGAGCTTTTCTTCCGTAACATCCACGCTCTTGGATTTCACGCGCGGCAGATTCACATCAATGCCCATCTGCAGCATGGGTGCGGCGACCATAAAAATGATCAATAGCACCAGGACCACATCCACCAGCGGTGTAACGTTGATCTCGGAAAAGGATTTGCTTGCCAAATAATCACGCCTGCGTCCGTAATTCATTTTTCCCTACCGCTTGGCATAAAAACGCTCCAGAATATTCAGGAGTTCGGAAACAAAGCCATCCATCTCCATAACCATAATTTTGATATTGTTCTGAAAATAATTATAGAATACTACGGCCGGTATGGCCGCCGCCAGTCCTGCCGCAGTCGCCACCAGGGCCTCCGATATTCCGGGCGCTACGACAGCCAAAGTTGCCGACCCTTTGGCGCCGATACCCCGGAAGGTATCCATGATGCCCCAAACCGTGCCAAAAAGACCGATAAACGGACAGACGCTGCCGGTAGTCGCCAGAAAACCAAGGGTGCTTTCCATCTTGGTAATCTCCGTGCTGCAGGCGCGATGGAAGGTGCGTTCGATATTGTCTATGCCCTTTATCTCCAACACTGCTGGCGCTGATCCTTCCGAGGCGGGGGGTGTTTCTTTCATGAACTTGTTGAGAGTGATCTGCTCCGCATAGCCTGCCCGGAAAACCTTCGCCACATTGGAATGCAAAAATTTATTGGATCCGGTAAAAACCTCGGATAGTTTGCCGCTCTTCATATACATTGCCAGAAACGTGCTGTTTTCCTTCCGGGCTTTTTTGAGCAGACGGTATTTCATAAAAATGATCGCCCAGGAAACAACCGAAAAGAAAAGCAGGGATATTAATACGAATTGGACCATGAAGCTGGCATTGATGATCATGTCCAAGATGCTGCCGTGGAACTGGCCGCCCAAATTTACGTTCGTGGTAGAAACCTCTTGCACTCTTGACCTCCCCAAGGGCATTTTGATAGAATCGCGTTATATCTATTTAAAAAAAGCTGCATTGTCAACAGCTCTTTTGTTTATAAATCTTCGGGCACAAAAGCCACCACGTCGTCAATAGTTGACCGGTCCGTCAGGATCATAGCCAATCTGTCAATGCCCAGCGCGATGCCGGCCGCTTCCGGCATGGAGGAGAGGGCCGTTAAAAATCTTTCGGGAACGGGATAGGCCGATTTCCCCACGGCTGAGCGCTCTCGTTCAGATACTTGAAAGCGTGTACGCTGCTCTTCGGCATCGGTCAGTTCGGAAAAGGCATTGGCCAGTTCCAGTCCTCCGATATAGAGCTCAAAGCGTTCCGTAAGCGAGGGGTCGCCTTTTTTCGCCCTGGCTAAGCAACCGGGATGCAGGGGATAATCATAAATAAATATCGGTTTGGCCACGCCCAGCTCCGGTTCTATGTGACAGGCCATCATCTCGTCAAAACATTCCGTCCGCAGGGCTTCCGACATGGACAGCGGGGCATGGAGATCAAAGGCATCGGCCACGGTGATCATCTCCCAGGGCGGCTGCAGGCTGACGCGCCTCCCCTGAAAGGAAAGGGCGCCGCCGCACCCAAGCTCATTGAAAACAAAGGACAGCAAATCCTGGCATTCCGTCATCAATTTTCTGTAGTCGCTGTCGGCCTGATACCACTCCAGGATGGTAAATTCGGGCAGGTGCCGCGTGCCCCTTTCCTTACTGCGGAAACAGCGGCATATTTGAAAGATGCGGGGATAGCCGGCAGCGAGCAGCCGTTTCATGCACAGTTCCGGCGAGGTATGTAAAAACCAGTTACCGCAACTCACGGCATCTATATGCGTCTCCGGCGCCGGCGCTGGGATCAGTAGGGGGGTTTCCACCTCCAGATAACCATGGATAATGAAAAAACGCCGCATGGCCTGGATCATTGCCGCCCGCCGCCAGAGGAAATCCCTTTTGCCTGCCGACGGACCACCTTCTTCTACTGGAGGCCTATCCTTTAACACGGGTCATATATTCCCCGGTGCGCGTATCAATCCTGATCTTCTCGCCCTGCTCAACAAAGGGAGGCACCTGGATCTGGTAACCCGTCTGCACGATGACGGGCTTGGCATTGCCCGATACCGTGTCTCCCTTGGCCCAGGGATCGGCTTGCGTCACGATCAAATCCACGAAATTGGGGAGGCTCACGCCTAACGGCCGGTCCTCAAACATCAGGACTTCTGCTTCGATATTATCAATCAGAAAATTTTTCGCGTCGCCTACCTGCAATTCCGTTAGAAAAATCTGTTCATAACTCTGATTGTCCATGAAGCAGTATTTCTCCCCTTCCTTGTAGAGAAATTGCATCTTTTTCTCTTGCAGGTCGGCAGATTCAAAGGTATCCACGGAACGGAAGGTCCTTTCAAACTGGCTACCTGTCAGCATATTCTTTAACTTGGAGCGATAGAGAGCCTGACCTTTACCGGGCTTGACAAAGTTGAACTCCGTTATGATATAGGGTTCATTGTCAATTTTTATTCTGAGTCCTTTTTTCAAATCACTGGCAGTGTACATATAAATTTTCACTCCTTATTTTGTGTAGGTGAACTGTATCACGTTATACCATAAATTTACAGCGGAATTTTCCCTCGCTCCCCCGTATCAAGAACGTAGGCGGGCAGGCAAAGTCCCGAGATATTGCTCCTGAGTTTTCCCATCATCTCTATCCCCTGTTCCATATCCGCCCGCAAATGGTTCGTGCCGGCCACGGCGTCGCCCTGAAAGAGGTAATATGGTCTGACCCCGATTCGCTGCAGTCCGTAGAGGAGAGCCTGCATCGCTTCGTAAGAATCATTTACTCCCTTCAGCAGCACTGACTGGTTGGAAAGGGGCAGACCCGCTTCCAGCAGCATGGCGCAGGCCCGGGCTGAATCATCCGTGATTTCATTGGCATGATTAAATTGGGTGTTGAACCACAGCGGCCGATGTTTGCGCAGCATTCGACAGAGTCTTTTCGTGATCCGCATCGGCATGACGACTGGGATACGGCTCCCGAGGCGAATCACCTCGACGTTGGAAAGAGCGCGCAGCGCCCCGAGGAACCAGTCCAGCAGCCCTTCACTCAAGGTCAGGGGGTCGCCGCCGGAAATTATCACCTCCCTGATACCCGGATTTTCAGCTACGTAAGCGACCATCGCCTGCAACTCCGTTTTGCCGGCCACGTGAGCATTATTTCCCCACCGGCGTTTGCGGTTGCAATGCCGGCAATAGGTAACACAGGCATTCGTCACCATGACGAGGCACCGGTCCGGATAGCGGTACACGAGACCGTCAAGGGGCATATTATTTTCCTCCGCCAGCGGATCGGCCAGTTCTCCCGGGGCATGATCCATCTCCCGCAGGTCCGGGAAACACTGCCTGGCAATGGGATCATCGGTATCATCACGGTCCACCAGGGAAAGATAGTAAGGCGTAATACAGTAAGGGTAGGCACTGATGAGTTTCCCGTACCAGGCCGCTGCCGACGGAGGATAATGAATCAAGGCTGCTAACTGCTCCCGGGTGTGGAGACGCTGTTGATATTGCCAGCGCCAATCGTGCCAATCGTCATGAGAGATGTTATTGCTCCAGGGAATGCAAATTTTTCCTTTTATCATGTTGTATTTATCGCCACTCCGGGGACGTCAGCACTACCATAAATAAAAATGGCTGAAAAGGAAAAGTTTGCCGCCGGAAATTCCCCGAAACGACAAGTTTCAGTTAGATTAATTAAAAAACCTTCTTCAAGAGTTCTCTGGCGATGACTGCCTTCTCAACCTCTTTGGAGCCTTCATAAATCTCGACAATCTTGGCATCCCGGTAGAATCTCTGGACATCGTAATCGGCGATGTAGCCGTAGCCTCCGTGCAGCTGCAGGGCTTCATTCGTCACATATACCGCCGTGTCGCCGGCATACCATTTCGCCATGGAAATGAGGCCGGGATCAACCTTCCCGTGGTCGAGTAGATAGGCTGACCGCCAGTAGAGACCACGGGCCGCCTCGATCCGTGTTGCCATCTCGGCGATCTTGAACTGGAGCCCCTGGAGTCCGGCCAAGGTCCCCCCGAAGGCCTTTCTCTTTTTTATATGCAAAATCGCGGCTTCCAGCGCTCCCTGGGCAACACCGACACCCTGGGCCGCCACATGGTTTCGCGTCTTGTTGAAGAAATCCATGAGCTGATAAAAGCCCCGTTGCTCCTGACCTATCAGATTTTCCGCCGGTACTTCCACGTTATTGAAATTAACCTCGGCGGTATTTGAGGCCCGGATCCCCAGCTTGCCGTGGATTTTTGTGGCTTCATAGCCGGGGGTTGCAGTCTCGACTAATATGACACTGAATCTCTTGTGAACATCTTTCTCCTCCGGGTGCGTGAGGGCATAGACGAGTAGGTTATCGGCGAGACACCCGTTGGTGATAAACATCTTCGACCCGTTGATGATGTATTTGCTGCCCTGCTTCTCGGCCTTCGTCTTGATCATGGTCACATCGCTGCCGGCATCGGGTTCGGTAATGGCAAACCCGATCATTGCCTCTCCCGCTACCAGAGGAGGAAGATATTTCTTCTTTTGTCCCTCCGTGCCAAAGGCCTGGATCATTTCCGACCCGAAAGTACAGGAAATAACCGCCTGTCCGCATCCGGGATCAACCCGCCAAAACTCCTCCGCGATGAGGGAATGCTCCAGGAAACCGAGTCCCGCACCATCATATGCTTCCTTAATAAACGTCCCGACAAAGCCGTTTTTCGCGGCCTTTTTCCAGATAGCCGGATCGAACTCTTCCTTTTCATCAAACTCCTTTGCCCTGTCCCTGAATTCACCCTCGGCAAACTCCCGTGCTGCCTTTTTGATGTCAACCTGTTCAGCCGTCAATTCCATAATTAGTCTCCTAACCCCAATAAGCGGGATAGGTGAGTCTAGAACGATCATTCTGTTTGTCAAGAAGAATCTGGACAGAGGTTATTCTATGATTTCCGTGTGAATAATGAATACGGGGTTCCCAAAAAAGAAATATTCATTTATTAATTCTTGCTGTAGGCTTATAAAAGCAAAATAATTTTAAGTTATCTGTTCGGATAACGCCAAAAGAAAGTGAGGAATACCTATGGAATTCGAACTGTCGAAAGAGCAAAAAGAAATTCAACGAGCGGTCAGAGATTTCGTAGCGGGTGAATTTAAAAAAGAGTTCATCCTGGAACTGGAAGAAAAACATGAATATCCGGTCCAATTGTGGGAAAAGGCTGCCGAACTGGGCTTCATCGGTATTCATTATGATGAAAAGTACTCTGGCCAGGGATTGGGAGTCATGGAGAATATTCTGGTCGCCGAAGAACTGTGTCGGGGTGATTCTTCCGTAGGCGCCTGTATTATTTTAGCAAATTTTGGTTCTGAAATTATCCTGCATTTCGGCAGCGAAGAGCAAAAATTAAAATGGCTGCCACAGCTCGCCACCGGCAAAGTGCTTTCCTGCGGTGCCTTTACCGAACCCGATCATGGATCGGATATTACCTCGATGAGTACCACCGCCTTCAAAGACGGGAATGATTGGATCATCAACGGCAACAAGATGTTTATTACCAATGGGGGACCGCTCGCCGGATTCTACTGTGTTTTGTGCCAGACCGATCCCCATGCGAATCCTTCTTATAGAGGGCTGAGTCTGATTCTGGTCGAAGCGGATCGGGCGGGCGTTTCTGCCAGCAGTGTCGGGCACAAGATGGGCATTCGGATGATGAACTCGGCAGAAGTTGTTTTCAGCAATGTCAGGGTTCCGACCGAAAACCTGCTTGGCAAAGAAGGCAACGGATTCTACCAGGTGCTTGCCTTCTTCGATGAAAGCCGGATACTGATCGCCGCCCAGGCTTTGGGGACTGCCCAGGGCGCCTTTGACCGTGCTCTGGCGTATGTCAAGTCTCGAAAGCAGTTTGGCAAGAAAATCGCTGAGTTTCAGATTACTCAACACAAACTGGCGGATATGGCGACGAAGATCGAGATGGCCAGGCTACTGGTTTATAAAGCAGCCTGGAATTGTGATCAGGGACGGACTGATCCCAAGCTGACTTCCATGGCAAAAATGGCTGCCGCCCGCACCGCCGTTGAAGTTTGTGACGAAGCCATTCAACTTCTGGGCGGATACGGCTATATGCTGGAATACGAAGTAGAGCGTTTCTACCGGGATGCCAAAATTACCGAATTGTATGAAGGCACGAAAGAAATTCAGAAGAACACCATTGCCGGTGCGCTGCTCGGAAAGATAAAGTAATAGATAGCAAAGTGCGTTCAAGCTAAGGATGTCTCATCACAATACCGGACCGCGACTATTGAAGACAGTAACACAAAGTGACTCCGCTTGGCTCATCGGGATCTGTCTGAGCCGTAGCTTTTTTGCATTTATCTTCACCGCCTACGCGGCGGCGCTGCCGCTGCTGAGAGCTGATTGGAACATGTCGGCAAGCCAGGCCGGTTTGATACAATCGGCCTGGCATACCGGCTATCTGATATCGCTGTTTGCGGTCGGTTTTATTGCTGACCGGTACGGCGCCAATAAAACGTTTCTTATTGGCAGTGTCCTAGCCGGCTTTAGCGCACTTATGTTCGCGTTTTTCGCAGACGGTTTCATCTCCGGTCTCTTCTTTTATGGGGTTACCGGATTATGTTCTGGTGCATCGTATACGCCGGGTTTGACACTTGTTGCGGAGCGTTTTGCACCTCATGAGCGCGGCCGAGCAATGGGATGGTTTCTTGCTGCAGCTTCGCTCGGGTATGGCGTATCGCTGCTCCTGAGCGGAATCCTGATGCCGCACGTCGGCTGGCGAGGCTCATTTATCGCCGCGGCTTGTGGACCGCTCATTGCGATGCGAATCTCGTTTTGGACGTTACGAGTGACGCCCAACGTGATTCATCCGCACGGCAACCAGCTCACCGGCATCCTCGCATTGCGGGCGGTCTGGCAAAACAGGCCTGCCATGCTTCTTATCTGGGCATATGTATTCCATGCATGGGAACTGCTGGGATTATGGGCGTGGCTGCCGGCATATCTCGCGGCAGCGATCGTGCAGAATGGCGCCATGACTCTGAAGGCCGCCGGTTTCGGTGCTCTCTTCACAGCGTTCACTCACATCACCAGTATGAGCGGCAGCATATACGGCGGCGCTCTGTCGGATCGCTGGGGACGCACCAGAGCTATCCTCTTGGGGTCATGCCTGAGCCTTATGTGCTCTTTTATGTTCGGCTGGATGATAGCGCTGCCTCTATGGCTCCTGGTGACTGTGGCCACGCTCTACAACATTGCCGCTATCACCGATTCTTCGGTCTATTCGACGGCTCTCACCGAACTGGTTCCGCCTCACTATCTGGGCGCTGCCTATGCGCTACGCTCGCTTCTTGGTTTCGGCGCAGGAATCATAAGCCCATGGGTGTTCGGGCTCGTGATGGACTGGGCACGCGGCGAACCGCTCAACTCGGAGACAATGGCATGGGGACTTGCGTGGACTGCACTCGGTGTCGGCGCTGCGCTCGGGCCGCTAATGACGGTCATGCTGCGCGAGACGCCCGAGGCGAACAAGATGGCCTGCGGAAAAAGGTAATAATGGAGGTTACGCATACATCCTGGTCAATGAAGATATGCTCAATTAATTGGAGAAGATTTTAACAAGTTCTCCGCCGCCATATCCTGAAGCTTTTCTCTTATTTTCTCTGTACTTTCTGGTTCCATTTTCTCGGCGATATCTCTTTGAAACAGATTGTTTGCACAACTTTCATTAACTTTTACGATAGCTCCGGAATGGCGCCCCATCCATTCCTGTTTTAGTCTTACTTCCATATTACCCCCCAGTTCACCCCGTTTGCCCTGCGGTTTCACGGTACTTTAACCATCTGTCCGCGTTGGCAACGGCCCCCACACACAATGAGTCGCCTATATCATAATTATCGAGGAAACAACATAATGATTAGAACCCTTATTTCCAAACCGTTGGCCAAGTACCCTCAAAAGAAAAGAGGGTTAACCAATAACTCAGCTAACCCCCTGTTTTTCCTATGGTGCCGAAGCCCGGACTTGAACCGGGATGAGCATTCGCCCACTAGACCCTGAACCTAGCGCGTCTACCAATTCCGCCACTTCGGCAAATGAAGATTAAATAAGGACAATCTCGTGCCTATCTATACTGATGACCCGAATATTGTCAAGAAAAAATGATCTTCTATAATTGTGATGGTCATGGTATGTGTGTTGTCAATAGCGAAGGAAAGTGGATAATTAATATGCAGGTAATCAAGTACCCGGAAGACGTCCCCCCCGAATTAAAGGGCGCCTTCATCACCATAGGCAATTTCGATGGCGTCCATCTGGGACACCGACACGTATTTCAAAGACTCGTCCAGGCCGCCCGGGCAGCTAAACGGAAGGCCCTGCTCGTAACCTTTGTCCCCCACCCCAAGATGGTCATGCACCCCGAACGGAGACCATTTTACCTGCTCACGACCCTGGAGGAAAGGGTCAAACTGCTGGCGGAATTGCAACTCGACGCCGTTATCCTGGTCCCTTTTACCATTCAATATGCAGCCACGACCGCAGCGGAATTTATCTCGGATTTTCTGTGGGAAAATCTGCGGGTGGGAAAAATATTCATCGGCCATGACTATAAATTCGGCCAGGGCCAGGCAGGCAATAAAGACATGCTGGCGGCCTGGGGGCAAGACCTCGACTTTGAAGTTGAAGTTATCAATGCCTTCTCCTGTGACGGCATCATCATCAGCAGCACCCGCATCAGAAAGCTCATTCTCGCCGGAGATGTCCGGCAGGCCGCCTTGCTTTTGGGCCGCCCGTATAATGTAAGCGGCTCTGTGATCGAAGGAAAGAAGCGCGGCGGCGCTCTGGGATTCCCCACGGCCAATATTATGCCGCACAAAGAGTTGCTGCCCGCGAAAGGCGTTTATGCCGCCCGCGTTAACCTGAACGGGACACAATACCAGGCTGTTTTGAATATCGGTCTGAACCCTACCTTCGGAGACGTCGCCATATCACTGGAAGTGCATTTGATGGGGTTCCCCCCGGAAAACATCTATGGACAATCGCTGGATATTCTTTTTATCGAGCGGATCAGGGAAGAGCGCCGCTTCGCGAGTCCGGCAGAACTGGTGGCCCAGATCAGCAAGGACACGGAGCAGGCGCTCGCGATCCTGAAACTTCGCCTATGATACCTGGTTGATAGCCGAAAGCTGCCAGGGATTATTTCCCACGGGACGGGTGAAAGTCCAGTATTCCTCAAATTTGACCGGTTCGGTCTTGCTGCCCGACACCACCTGGCCGGAATCCTCATCCACTGTATAATCCAGCAAGTTGGCGTAATAACGGACCGTAATGAAATCCTTGCCGGCCTCCTGCCATACTTCCGTGATATCCACGGTTCTGACGGCAATATTCTCGAGACGGTTGATCCGTCTTAGCTGTTTCAGATCGCTGGCGTCCCTCTGTAGGATGCCGAACATCTCATCGGTGAACTGAGTGCGGATCACCGACATATCGCGATTCGCAAATGCCCCCTGTATCTTGAAGAAGTTGTCCAGGCACTGATCCTTAAAGCGCTGATCATCAAAAGAGGAATCCATTTGCCTCAGGTAGCCCAGTCCGGCACCCAGGTCGCTTGACGCCGACTGCTGTTCATAGGCGGGAGCGTAGGATGAGGAGCCGTAGAGCGGCTGTTGAGGCGATGCCTCCTGGTAATAGTTTGGACTGCCCGGCCCCGCCGCTTCCAGCCGCTTCTTTTTTATATACCACCAGACTCCGTAAAGAAGCAAACCGATCAAAATGATCTCGAACAGGCCAATGCCGCCACCGCCGATACCACCACCGCCAGCAAATCCCATGCCCCGGAATAGCATTCCGCCGATCATCCCGCCAACCAGACCACCGGCCATGCTTCTCAGGAAGCCGCCGCTCTGGGGCTGCTGGAAGGGCTGGTTCAAGGGACTTGACGGTGTGGGGCTGAGCTGCTGTGACGGGCTTGGCGAAGATGGTCGCGGCGCCGAGAACGATCGCGAACCCATGCTCCCCATAGACCTGCCACCGCCCACCCGGGCAAAGGCGTCAATCTCCAGGACATACAAACACAAAAAGAACAGACTGAAAAACATCAGTCCATTTTTTGCCCATCTGCTTGAAAACATACTGCCCTCCTTCATTGCTGTGTTAATTGATAAACTATTGAGTTTTAGCTGTACCATAATTATCGAGGAAATAACATTAATGATTTCGTTGCACACAGCCGTTATCATTGACGACTGAAAAAGATGTCGCCGATATAACATTCCGCGGCGCTTTTAGTATGCTGCGAGTTGATATAGAGGGAAATCCCCTGTATCGGCCCGGCCGGCTCGCCGCTCTGGATATCTCGAAACAATTTTTGATAATCATGGTAAATATTGCGTTTCTCGGCATACCAGTGACCAAGTTTGTCGCTTTTGTTCCTCAACACTACGTATCTCATTTTACCCCCGCCTAATTGCGGAGAGCGACCGGTCCACTCTTTGGGAGTTTCGTTATCCCAGATATAGCCGAGCACCGGTGTGTTCAATTTCGCCGGAAAGCCGGTGGCAGGAAAGGCCAGGTAGATTTGAGCCGCCTGGTCATCCGTTTCCGATTTCCGGACGTCTCCGCCCGGGGGGAGTTTACCCGCCTTCCATGTCCAGTTCAGATAAGGATACTCTCTGATGTTGAGTTTCACAGCCCTTTTTATCCCGAAGGAGGATTGATCGCTGACCATCTTCAGGCAATAGCCTTCGCCATTCCTTTCCAGGTGCAGGGTGGCCCAGCCTGCCCTCCTGTCCAGCTCCCAACCGGCCGGCACACCTTTTGGGGCATCGCCGGTAGCAAAGCCCACGGCAATAACGGACTCATTGATCTCCGCCGGTGCTGCCAATGGATACATCAACAGGAAAATCAGCAAACAAGCTGATAGCAGCCCCTTACGTCCCACGTTTTTCCTCATAGAGAGACATGATGTCACTTCTCGTAAAAACAGCGTCAACGCGGGCGACCTGGCGGAGGATATTTTCTCGCCCCCCCTCTTCCCGGTCAACCAGGGTAACAACGCGCTCGATGATCAATCCCGCTTCACGGGCGCGCTCGATGGCCGTCAGGGTGGAGCCGCCTGTGGTGATGACATCGTCAATGATCGCCACCTTTTCACCCGGCCGCACATCCCCCTCGACGGCGCTCTTCGTTCCGTGCCCCTTGACATCTTTCCTGATGATAAATGATTTTATAGGTTTGCCGCGCTGATACGAAATCAGGGACAGGGCGTTGGCGATGGGGTCGGCGCCCAGGGTCAGGCCTCCGGCGGCGGAAACATCGGCATCGGCCAGCATGGCAAAGATAATCATGCCGATCAGATTCATACCTTCCGGATCCAGGGTGGTAGGCTTGCAATTGAAGTAGTAATTGCTGGTGCGTCCCGAAGCCAGCGTAAAGGGCGGGTTGTCCCGGTACTGGAAGGACTTGGTCATAATAATTTCCGCCAGCCTGTTTTTCATTTCCGGCAATGTCAAATTCATCATTTCGCACCCCCCGTTTTTGCCCGGTTCTTAATCAATCCTTCCAGCACCCGCACCGCCTCCACGCCGTCCTTCGCATAGGCCGCGCCTAAGGAAGAGGCATAGTCTCTCGTGACGACGGCACCCCCCACCATGAAAGGACATTGGAGCCCTTCCCGTGCCGCGCGTTCAATGACCGCTTGCATGTTGACCATGGTAGTCGTCATGAGGGCGGATAATCCCACGGCCTGGGGTTGATGTTTTTTCATCGCCGCAATAACGTCTTCCGTTGGCACATTCTTGCCCAGATCAACGATCTGATAGCCGTGATTCCTCAACATCAACGCCACGATATTCTTGCCGATATCATGGATGTCCCCCATGACGGTCGCGAGGATGACCGTCCCTTTCTGCCCGACGGCGGTGCTTCCGACACCGAGGAGAGGCTCCACGATTGCCAGGGCCAGCTTCATCGCCTCGGCGCTGGCAATGAGTTGCGGCAGAAAATAGACTTTCTGATCGTAGAGATCCCCTACCCGGACAATGGCGGGGATCATGGACTCATCTACCAGACTTTTGGCCGCCACACCAGCCAGCAAAGCCTCTTCCACCCGGGCGGCGACATCTTCCCGGTCTCCTTCCCGGATCGCCCGGGCAACCCGGGCCGCCGGTGAAG
Source organism: Deltaproteobacteria bacterium (assembly GCA_026388415.1). Classification (NCBI taxonomy): domain Bacteria; kingdom Pseudomonadati; phylum Myxococcota; class Myxococcia; species Deltaproteobacteria bacterium. The sequence goes on from JAPLJV010000061.1 coordinate 37,745, forward strand.
CATCGGGCGGCGGTGCCTGTTGATCAGTCCGTTGTGTCGTCGCCGCTGCCGACCGCGAAAAACGCGCGATATAGGAGGCCGCATCCCGGTCTTTTTTCAGCAGCAGATCCCCTGCCATTTTGATATTCATGGTCTCGGCGCTGCCGGGATTGGCAATTGCCAGCGTGAGCCCCAACGCCTGCGCCATGGCCAGAAACGCGGCATTAACCCATTGCCGCTCGGGCATGCCGAAAGAGACATTGGAAACGCCGAGCAGGGTGCGGCATTGGAACCGCTCCGTGCACCAGGCAATCGTCTTTAACGTTTCTATGGCCGCTTGGGCGTCCGAGGCCACGGTCATGACCAGGCCATCCACAATGACGTCATCCTTGGTGAAGCCGAACTTCCGGGCCGCCCGGAAGATGTCCTTAATGACCTCCCTGCGTCTTTCTACCGTGGCGGGAATTTCCCCCTCCGTGAGCGGCAGCATGATGAACATGGCGCCGTATTTGGCGGCGAGCGGCAGGAGCCGGACCATCTTTACCTTTTCTCCCGAAATGGAATTGATCAGCGCCCGGCCCGGATAGCGGCGGAGGGCAGCTTCAATGGTTTCCGCTCGCGAAGAATCCACCACCAAGGGGATGCTCGTCGTCACGGCAAGCAGATCCAGGATATCCCGGATGGCCTTGACTTCATCAAGACCCGGGACGCCGACATTCACGTCCAAAAGCGCGGCCCCCAGCTCCTCCTGTTCCCGGGCCATCTGCCGCACCAGCGTCATCTTCCCTTCCCGCAGCTCCTGCTGCAGGGCTTTCTTGCCCGTCGGATTCAACCGCTCGCCCACAATCTGCAATGGTTGATCACCCGTAAAGAGCCGGTAACTGCGGGCAGAGCTGACGGCGCTGAGCGATTTCCGGCGGGGGCCGATGGGAACGCTGTCGGCTACGCTCTGCTTGAGACTCCGGATGTGCGCCGGCGTAGTGCCGCAACAGCCGCCCAGCATATTTACGCCCGCCTCGGCAAACCTTTGGCCAAAGGCGGCAAAGGCCTTGTCATCCATATCGAATACCGTCCGGTTGCCTTCCAGGTGAGGCATGCCGGCATTCGGTTTGGCCACCAGCGGAACGGTGGCGTAAGGTTTCATCGCGGCCACCAGCGCAAGCATCGTCTCGGGCCCGGAAGAACAATTGCAGCCTACGGCATCTGCCCCGAGGCTTTGCAGGGTGATCAAGGCGGTGACCGGGTCGGTGCCGTTTAACGTGCGGCCATCCTTTTCGTAGGTCATGGTGACGATGGTAAAATAATCGCAGGTCTCCTTGACGGCCAGCAGGGCCGCCCGGGCCTCCTGAATATCAATCATGGTTTCGATGACAAACAGATCAACGCCGCCCGCAAGCAGCCCCGCAACCTGCTCCTTGAAAATCTCCACGGCTTCCTCAAAGGCCAGATCGCCGAAAGGCGCCACAAAGCGGCCCGTGGGACCAATATCGCCGGCCACCAGAGCGTTTTTCCCGCCCGCGTTTTTGGCCAGCCGGGCCAAGTCGCGATTTACCGTCCGGACGTCATGAACGCCGTAATGGGCTAATTTGCAGCGGTTTGCCCCAAAGGTGGAGGTATAGACAATATCGGCGCCTGCCTGGTCATAGACCCGGTAAATATCCGTCAGAACTCGCGAATTTTCCAGGCACCACGTCTCCGGGCAGATTCCGGTTGGCATCCCGCCTTTCTGCAGCTCCGTGCCGATAGCCCCGTCGAGGATCACGACTTGGCTTTTGATGAGCTTCCTGATTCTGTTTTTAGCGTTCACTGGCAATACCCTCATTATGAACTTATTACGCCCGCAATGGCCGTTACTGATTTTTCCGGTATGAGTAAAAAACTCGCGGTAATCTGCACCCCGAGACGCGAAAGGTCCAGGAGACGAAACATCGTGGCCTGATTTTCGAGCCCAAAATCGCCATAGCCGGCGGAATATCTGCGTGGTTTGAGTGCCTTGTTTTCTCGTCGCAACTCCCTGCCGAAATAAGTCATGATCCAGTCTAAGGAGGCATCAACCATTTCGCTGGCGACGGCATCAATAACCACGCCACGTGTCACCTGACTCCCCGTGACATCCGCAGCGATGGCGGCCATTACCTCACCGCCCGCGGTGGCGCCCATGAGAACCACTTCACCGCACTCCTGAAGAAAGGCGGCCAACTGGCGGCTGTGGAAAACATCCTCCCCGGCCTGTTCTTCCAGCATGACTCGCGCATCTTGCAGCCCCCGCAGGGCGAGGCGGCGTCCCACCCCCCGCAGATTGATCAAAGTAAGAGCGTCCTCGATATACCGTTCCACTTCCGCCTCCTGACCGGTCGGCAGACTGGTGACGCCCGGCCGGTAGCCCAGACGCCGGTAAATCCGCTTGCGCGGCGCTTCAATCATTATCCTGTCAAACAAAACAATGGGATGCATCAAAAAGAATCCGTCCCGTTTATCGGGGTCAGAAAGGGGGAGTTAATGTCGCTTCCGCTCAATATGTTTCATCAGTCCGCCGTCGTTGATTAATTCCTGCATGAAGGGCGGGATGGGATTAACGGTCAGTGTCTTTCCCTCGGCGCCGATAATGGTTATACTGCCCCGGTCGCCGTCCACCTCGATTTCCTGGCCGTCGGCCACGAGATCCCATAAATCTGCCGACTCGAAAATCGGCAGCCCCATGTTGAAGGAATTCCGGTAAAATATCCGGGCAAAACTCCGGGCGATCACGCAGGAAAGCCCCGCCACCTTGATGGCAATCGGCGCATGTTCCCGTGAGGAGCCGCAGCCGAAATTATTGCCGGCCACGATAATGTCGCCGGGGCTTATTTTCTTTACAAACCCCGGATCGGCGTCTTCCATGCAGTGCGCCGCTAAAACCTGAGAATCCGAGGTATTTAAATAACGTGCCGGAATAATTGCATCCGTATCAATATTGTCGCCAAACTTCCAAACCTGACCGTGAAATTTCATTTTCCCTGACCCCTTTCCCCATGGTTGTTTCAAGAATTACCCGGCCCGATCGTCACAGTTCATCCGGTCCGGCAATCCGGCCCAGTATCGCCGATGCGGCTGCCACAGCGGGATTGGTCAAGTATACCTCACTGCCCGGATGCCCCATGCGTCCCACAAAGTTCCTGTTCGTGGTGGATACGACCCGTTCCCCTTCCGCCAGAATTCCCATATAACCGCCCAGACAGGGGCCGCAGGTAGGCGTGCTGACGGCGGCTTTTGCATCGAGAAAGATATCGAACAGCCCTTCTTTCATGGCCTGTCGGTAGATTTCCGGCGTGGCGGGGATAACAATAAGACGGACGTAGGGGGCTGCCTTCCTCCCCTTCAAGACTGCGGCGGCGACGCGCAGATCTTCGATTCTCCCGTTGGTGCACGAACCGATCACGACCTGATCAATCTTGACCTCTCCCACCTGGCTGATACCCCGCGTATTCGATGGCAGGTGGGGAAAGGCCACCTGCGGCTCAATCTTGCTCACGTCTATGTCAATTACCTGACAATAGACGGCATCGGCGTCGGAGGCATAAAATTTATAGGCCCGCTTGGCTCTTTTTTCCACATAGACCCTCGTTGTTTCGTCAGGGGCAAAAATCCCGTTTTTCGCCCCGGCTTCAACAGCCATATTGGCGATTGTCAAGCGATCCGCCATGTTCAGTGAAGCCACCGTCTCGCCGGTAAACTCCAGCGCCCGGTAAAGAGCTCCGTCCACGCCGATGAGGCCAATAAGATAGAGGATCAGGTCCTTACCTGAGACCCATCTGTTCAAAGGGCCATGGAATACGACCTTGATCGTCTCGGGAACCTTGAACCAAGCCTCCCCGGTCAGCATGGCAGCGGCAAAATCCGTACTGCCCACCCCGGTGGAAAAGGCCCCCAGGGCTCCGTAGGTGCAGGTGTGGCTGTCGGCCCCGATGATCAGATCGCCCGGCAGCACCACGCCTTGTTCCGGCAGGAGCGCATGTTCCACGCCCACTTCCCCCACTTCATAGTAATGGGTCAGGGATTGTTCCCGGGCAAAATCTCTCAGGATCTTGCTCTGTTCTGCCGAACTGATATCCTTATTGGGCGTAAAGTGGTCCGGTACAATGACCACTTTTTCTTTGTCAAAAACCTGCTTCGCGCCAGTTTTCCTGAATTCGGAAATCGCGATCGGCGCCGTTATATCGTTTCCCAGGGCAATGTCCAGCCGGGCATTGATCAACATGCCGGGATGGACATCCTGCAAGTCTGTGTGGACGCAAAGTATTTTTTCCGTTATGGTCATTCCCATCTGCCGTCTCCCCTGCTCGTTTTGATTGTGCTTCCCTTATAACATAAGTACGGGCAGGTTTCAAATCTGCCCCGACGTATTATTCAAATTTAACTTTCCTGACCTCCGTCTTCAAACGCTCGAGCCGGTTTAAGGCATTGATGTAGGCCTTGGCCGAGGCCACCAGAATATCCGGGTGCGCGCCCCGCCCCACGACGGTGTGGTCGCCGTATCTTAAATGCACAGCCACCTCCCCCTGGGCATCACTCCCCCCGGTGATGGCATTGACCACATATTGCTGCAGAAAATTATTGGTTTTGGTGATCTTTCTGATGGCGGCAAAGGTGGCATCCACTGGACCGATGCCGAAACCGGCATCATGGATGATTTCCATGTCAATCTCCATCTGCATGGTCGCCGTCGGGATGACGACATTGCCACTGACCACCGTCAGGGAAACCAGCTTGTATTTGTCCTCGATGCGGAAGATCTCTTCGGAAATAATCGCTTCCAGATCTTCGTCAAAAATCTCTTTTTTGACATCCGCCAGTTCTTTGAAACGGACAAAGACCCGGGCCACCTCTTCTTTGGACAGGACGTAGCCCAGCTTCTTGAGCCGCTCGACAATTGCATGCCGTCCCGAATGTTTCCCCAGCACCAGGTGGGTGCCCGAGATTCCCACCGACTGCGGGGTCATGATCTCATAAGTGGTTTTTTCCTTGATCAGTCCGTCCTGATGAATCCCCGATTCGTGGGCAAAGGCATTGGCGCCCACAATGGCCTTGTTCGGCTGGACTTGGATGCCTGTAATCTTGGTCAGAAGCTTGGAGGAATTGTAGATCTGCTCCGTATTGATGCCCGTGTAACAATGGAATACGTCCTTCCTGGTTACCAGCGCCATCACCACTTCTTCCATAGCGGCGTTGCCCGCCCGCTCGCCGATGCCGTTTACGGTACACTCCACCTGCCGGGCGCCGTTCTTGATCGCCGCCAGGGAGTTGGCCACCGCCAGCCCCAGATCGTTGTGGCAGTGGACGGAGATGATCGCCTGGCCGATGTTTTTTACCTTCTGAAACAGGTAGGCAATCAGCCGGCCGAATTCTTCGGGAGTGGCATATCCCACTGTATCGGGAATATTCACCGTCCTGGCGCCCTCGGCAATGACGGCCTCCACCATCTCGCACAGATAGTCCCGGTCGGAACGGGTGGCATCCATCGGGGAGAATTCCACCTGCGGCGTACAGGCCGCGGCATGCTTCACCGCCGCCCGGGCCTCTTTTAACACCTGTGCCCGCGTCTTGTTGAGCTGATATTTAAGATGGATGTCGGAAGAAGAGATGAAGGTGTGGATCCGCGGGTGGGCCGCTTCGGCAATGGCTTCCCAGGCCCGGTCTATATCCGCCAGATCCGCCCGTGCCAAGGCAGCCACCTGTGCGACCTTGATCTCCCCCGCAATCTGGCGCACGGCCTGAAAATCTCCCTCCGAGGCAACCGGGAAACCGGCCTCAATGATATCAACGCCCATTTTTTCCAACTGGCGGGCCAGCCGCAGCTTCTCATCGAGGTTCATGCTGGCGCCGGGCGACTGTTCGCCGTCCCTTAGCGTCGTGTCAAATATGAATATCCTGTCTCCTCTTGCATCCATCATCTTCCTCCCAGCTTCTTAGACATGGGTCGCGGCCCAGTCGCCGATTTCACTCGTACTCATGCCCATTTTTCCGGCATCGAGGCTTTTCAATTTCCCGCTTTCCAGGAGTTTCACCACCACTGCTTCGACGCGCCGACCGGCCTTTTCTTCTCCCAGGGTGTCCAGCATCATCCCGCCGGCGCAGATGGCCGCCAGCGGATTGATGATGTTTTGTCCCGTATATTTGGGCGCCGAGCCGCCGATGGGTTCGAACATGGAGACGCCTTCGGGATTGATGTTTCCCCCCGCAGCGATACCCATTCCGCCTTGAATCATGGCGCCCAGATCCGTGATAATATCGCCGAACAGGTTGTCCGTCACAATCACGTCAAACCATTCCGGATTTTTAACCATCCACATGCAGGTCGCATCAACATGGGCATAGTCCGTCTTTACATCGGGATAATCACCGGCGACTTCGTGGAAGGCCCGTTCCCAGAGATCCCAGGCGTAGGTCAAGACATTTGTTTTGCCGCAGAGGGTGAGCTTTTTGGCCTTGGCCCGCTTTTGGGCCAGCTTGAAGGCGTAGCGCAGGCAGCGTTCCACCCCTTTTCTTGTATTGATTGATTCCTGGGTGGCGACCTCATCGGGCGTGCCTTTTTTCAGCGTGCCGCCGGCCCCGGCGTAAAGACCCTCCGTATTTTCCCGCACGACGACAAAGTCTATATCGCGGGGGCCTTTATCCCGGAGCGGGCAGGGGACATTGGGATAGAGCTTCACGGGTCTCAGGTTGATGTACTGGTCCAGCTCAAAGCGCAGGCGCAGGAGCAGCCCCTTTTCCAGAATCCCGGGCCTGACATCGGGATGGCCGATCGCGCCCAGATAGATGGCGTCAAACTGGCGCAATTCGGCCAGCACGGAATCGGGAAGGATATCGCCTGTTTTCTTGTACCGTTCCCCACCCAGATCGTAGTGGACCAGGTCAAAGGAAATCGTCTCCGCCGCCGCCACGGCCTGGAAAACCTTCAGCCCCTCATTGATAACCTCCGGTCCTGTTCCATCGCCCGGCAGAACCGCTATCTTATATGTTTTCTTAGCACTCATGGCAACCTCCTGTCGGATAATTTCCGCTGCAAGTTTTTCCTCTTAATATCGGAAAAGTGAAAGGAATAAAGCGGGTGGGACTTATTAACGCAACGCTGCTCTGAAGTCAACAACTGATGCCATCGCGGCTCCCGTCATGCCGGGCGCAGACCACCGCCGGATGGCGACGCTAAGTTTTAAGGCACTCTGACGGCCAAGGCCAAAATAGCCATGATTGCCATTAAGGCAATAATTGACCACAACTAATTGTGTATCAGCATCCTTAAGAGAATAGCCGAACCGTGTAAGTAGCCAAAATATCTTCTTATATGAATACATGAGGCCGTGCGTGCCTCTATTTCATGAACTGGAAAAATCCGTTACAGAAATAGAGGAGCCCGAGGCTTCCGGCCCCCACCCCGATAAACCAGAATAATTTCTTCTTCATGAGCGCTGCAATCGAAGAAAGCAGGATGCCGATTTGCAGAAACATGGCCGCCACGCCAAAGGCCGCCGCATGCAATTGCGATTCGTCGCGCAGCAATTCGAGGCCCTCCGCTTTCTTTTTTATATCCGTCTTTTCCGTATCGTAAACCTGGATTTTCTGGGCATAACCGGCAATCTTTTTCTCGTATTCGGCCTGAACGGCAGGTGGCTGCCGTGACGATTTAAGCTCCAGTTCGAACCGCTCCTTCTGCAGCTCATACATATAGCCCTTGATGCTCTTCGCCTGAAAATAGGACCACTGATCCGACGCCTGGGACTGGGACATCACCGACCGCGTGGAGAAGGAACCTCCCCTCAGGGTCGAAAGGGTAGCGCAGACCGCAAAAATGACCGTTGTAATAGCCAGATAGTTAAGCCAGGTTTCTTTCTTTTCTTCCACCATAAATCATCCCCGTAAAGTTCTTTCAGGATGGCGTGAAACGATGCATTCCAGGGCGCCCGCGTGGGAAGCTGGTCAATCTTTCTGCCCAGCTTTCGGTATATGTCTTTCCCGAAAATATGTCCCATAATTGCAATAAGTTTTAATCGCCTTTTCCATCCTGCGGCTCCACAGACTTCTGGGTAACTTTCCTGAGGCGGAATGCTACCGTTTTGAGAATTTTCTGGAAGTCGGCGGATATCTTGTTGAATTCACTGTCAAAGAAGTCCCGGTCAATAATGCCCACCACCGCCGTTCCCTTGGCAGTAGCCGTTGCGGACCGTGGTTCCTTGTCAATATAGGCCATCTCGCCGAATACGTCACCCTCATCCAAGGTCTCGACGACTATCCTCTGGCCGCCAACTTTTTTGGATATTTCGACTTCACCCTCGTCCACGACATAAATCCAGTCGCCATTTGACCCCTCTTCGAAAATGACCTGCCCATCCTGGAACGTCTCATAAGATGCGATCTGAAACATTTTATCCCCCTCTGTTATTCATTCTGTAGTATGATTCTACCATATTTTTATGAATAAAGGGCAATTTATCTAAACTATTCTTCCGTTACTTCAGCATTTTTTCAGTTCCCCGGGCGGGTAAATCCGGTGCGCCACAGTCTTATCAGATGTAGTGTAATAACGGCCACAACGAGGCGGGGGATATAAAGCCAGCAAGCGTTCAGGCCTAGGGAGATGAAAAGAGGGGGATCTTCGACCATGGAATGGTTGATGCCGATGGACAGGTGCAACATTTCCAGATCCTCCGGGGAGACGTGTCCTGCCCGAGCCTCTTCAACAATGACGGCTCCACCATAAGCCAGGCCGAAAATGATGGCCGTCACCCAGAGCAGCCCCACCTTTTCGCCGAGACCCATGAACTTGAGCAGGGGGGCGAAGAATTTGACGATGGAGCCGATCCAGTCGAGAAATTTCATGACCTCCAGGAGGGTCATGAGGCACATGATGATGAAAAATATTTTCAGGCAGAGAAAGAAAGTAAGCCCCAGCCACTTCCACAGCAGGGCGTCAAAGGCGGGGCGGACAGTAAGTGTCGCTGCCGCTGGAGCGTCGGCAATGGTTCCGGGAACAAGCCAATGCGCCACGATCATCACCGTCACCGTGGCCATGATGATCCTGAAGAGCGTCGCTTTCCAGGGGTTGATTCCCGATTTTCCCTGAACAATTCCCTCCTGAATAAGATTGTGAGCCATAAGCAGGAAAATACCGATTAATGTCATCTGGCCTTCATTCAAAGGCAGAACGACCATAGCGGCAATCCCCCCGTAGATGTTGGCCGCCATACCGATAAGCAGGGGCAGGGCCGCCGCCGCGGGGAGGCTGAGAAACTTCATTACCGGGGCGATGAGAAAATCGGCCTGGTGTAGCCAGCCGCTCCAGTCCAAAAGGGTCGTTACCAGGGAAACGGGCAGGACGATCTTTATCATCCATAAGAAGCCGCGCCACCCTTTTTTGACGCCGATCATCACGCCGGTCTTGATCAACGTTGCCGTGGTAAGTTCCTGGTCCATATTATATTATCGGCAATTAAGTAAACGATACCAAATTGAAATGGCAACCCCAAGAAGTATAATAGTGGGGGGGAACGAATTTATTATGGATTGATACGGACTTTCTTGATATAGTTCCTCAGTTCGACTTCCTGCAGAACCCCCATCCAATTGAACTTTACGCCCCGGCGCCTGTAGGGGACAGATGACTGCACGCACTCACATCCAGGGGCTGGTATATCGGAAGCTGTATCATAAGGGACATTTGCCAGATATTGCCTCTCGACAAGCATTTTAAGAATGCCGGATTCCTCCAGCTCTTCCGGAGAGCCCTGGTAAATGAAAGCCGTGCCACCCTGACTGATGTCCAAGAGCTGGACCTTCTGTTCCCGATCAGTACCCGGTGAAACGATCACAAAGGTTCCACTTTGAACGATGAAACGCTTATGGTGGCGTTGCTTAAATAATCGCCTCAAGATGCCCATGCTCCTGCCTCCCTGCGAACTCATCAAAAAACATTATGGAGAAACAATATAATCTTTTCTGGGTTTCATTTTAGCTGCCAGTCCCTTGTATGTCAAGATAATTCGACAACAGATAATTCGACGCCGATGGCGCTAATATCCCATCTCTTCATTGATCAGAACAACCGTAAATAGATCAATATCGGTCGGTTTTTTCAGGAGAATCAACAGGGCGGCGCAAATTCTTTCCGGCGAATCGCAATCACTGCAAACCCCTGTCTCCGTACAGGGTGTCTTGCGTTTCAAGCGCAGGGCATTGACCACAGCCGCCTGCTGCCGCGTCCGATGGATGGCCAGGTCCAGGGAATCCACAATCTTGTTGGTACCGGCGGCGATAATTACCTTTCTGGGGCCGGAACACATACCGGCGACTCTGTTTCCTCCTCCATCCAGATTCACCAGCACACCATCGGTGGTCAAGGCGTTGACGCTGCTGAGGAAAACATCCATGGTCCCTTGCTTCCTTTTCAGTTCCAATCTAAGCGCAGGATCTTCCGAGGCATCCCAGTGATCGCAGACATAATTGCCTCTTTTGCGTAACGTCTCCACGATTCCCAGCTCATCCCGCAAGGTTACGGAACCGCCGATGCCGACTGTTTCCTGCGGTTCGATCCGTTCGGCAATGAAACGCCTGGCTTCATCGGCCGTCTCAAAGAAATAAGGATCAAAACCTTTTTTTTTCAACGCGGCCAAGACCTTTGGTATTGTCTTGCGAACCCGAATTTTTTCAATTTCTATCATGCTTTCCCCCATTTAGTAAATTTACAACTCATAGCCGGATGAGGTCTTGATGTTCCTCGTCATGAGGATTGATGTGGATCATGACGTCCCCCACATTGGGGGATTGTTCGAATATGAGACGCTGGACTTCCGTAATAATGTCGTGGGACTGCTTCACCGTCATATCGGGATTCATGTCCAACTTCAGATCAATGATCAGGTACTGTCCGGATCGTCTCCCGCGAATCTCGTGCACATGCTCAACACCGGCCACTCCTGCCGCTATGGCGGTGACGCAGGCAATCAGCTCTTTCGGCGGCTGACCGTCCATAAGATCATGGGCGGCGTTGCGGAAAGTTTCCCAGCCGATGTGAAAGATCAGGATAGCGCTCAGTCCCGCCGCCAGAGGATCCATCAGCGCCGCGCCGAAGTATGCTGCGCTCACGCCAATAAGTGTGGCGATAGAGGTAAGGGCATCTTTGCGGTGATCCTTGGCAATGGCCTCCACCGCCGGGCTCTGCAGTTGCTGCGATACAACCTGGGTGTAGCGGCAGAGAGCCTCTTTGATCACAATGGTGGCCACAGCAGCAATGATGGCGATTAATTGCGGCTCTACATAGTCTTTAAGGATGATGGTCCTGGCCGCCGTGTAAAGTATGCCGCCGCCCGTGAAGAAGATGATCAGCGAGACCAGGATGGCGCTGATGCTCTCTGCCTTGCCATGACCAAAGGGATGCTGATCATCAAAGGGTTTCCGCCCTATCTTGAGGGCGATAAGGGTGGAAAGGATCGCCACAAAGTCGCAGGCACTCTCCATCCCGTCGGCAAATACCGCTTCCGAATTGCCGTAATGACCTGCCAGCAGCTTCATGACCATCAGGCCGGCGTTTATCCAAAAGCCGATAGCGATAATCCGGTCGGCCATCCCGAAGCGTTTATTTCTTTCCATGGCTCTTGAGGTGTGCAAAAATCCGGTCCCATTCACTGCGGACGGGACAATACCTCGCTCCTCCTGACGATGTTGCTTTTTAGCCTGCCGTTTCAACTATCATATAACGAAAGCGGGAACAAGGAGAATAGACTTTTCACAACATTTTGTGGCCAATATTGCCTTGACATTTAATCGTAGCCGGTGCTTTGATTATCGCGCCGATTCAAGCTCGTAGCGTGTCTGAAAATTCATACAAAATTGAGCAGAATTCCCGAAAAAACGAGATGGCCGCAGGGCGGTGTCCGCGGTTATGCCGTGCTTTTCAAGCACAATCTCGTTAATCTGACTCGCCGGGATGCACCGGAGAAGAATCCCTCCCGTTCATGCTCCCCCCTTAGTGATAATCACTTACAATAATTATTATATACAATCAGGGCACCCAAGGGCACACTGTGGATACTACAGTAAGGGTAACATTTCGCCTGGAAAAGGAAAGTAATCTTACCCTTCAGACTCTCTTCCTCGGATAGCGTTTCGTAGTTTCCGCCCCCCTTTGAAATTATCAGGTCTGCCTGCTCAACGTGGGTTCTCACTGCAGAAGATACTTTCGCCAAAACCGTTCCTGGCAGTGGTTCTTTGATACCATTCTCTATTACTGTAGCTACTTCATCCAAGCCAACTGACAGGGCATCTTTTAGTGTTGCGTCGTTGAGGATGGGCTTGGTTCTCGTAACAAATATCACCTCAATACCATACATCATGTGGAAGGTTTCAATCAGGAGCTTGTCAAAGACAATCTCTCCACAGTTGTCACCGAAATATACGAGTTTTTTGGTTTTTTCAAGTCTTGTCTTAAGTTCCTCCACGTATTTCTGGTTGATGCCTGACAGAAGACTGAGGATTTTTCCATCCATGCCTTTCTTGGCATCTAACATGGCATCTATAGAATTACCAGCAATGGCCCACCTCATCGCTTCAAGAACAGGGTCATTGCTCTCCAATAAAATCTCCTTTAAAAAGGGATATATGTTGAGGGCTTTCTGATTCTGTTCAGCCTTCATCATCTTCAGAGGATCATCGTCTTTAGCGATTTTCTGCATCTTACGCCAGATTTCCTCTACAATCTCAGGCGCTGTGACCTTGCTGCTCCCTTCTTTTAAAGACTCCAGCGATAAGATTTCGCCCATAAACTTCTTTACCTGTTTCTCATCTTTTGTGACCCCCCTGATAATCTCGAGGGACATCTTGAGGATACAGGGGATACAATAATCATGTCTCATCAGCATATAGATAACCTCCTTCCTCAATTCTGAACGCATAGTATCCCAATTTAGGGTCAAGGGCCACCGCTCCGACGGCTTTCCCCCCAATTCGGGCTTCGATGGCATGAACCGGTTTATACATGCGACGCTCCTTTTCCGCGGGAAGCCCGCTGCCGAGAGGGTTTTGATTTCAGTATCTGCAAGGGGCTGATGGAGACCGCCGGCGCCAGAGAGTAAATCCACTCCACTCGGCCCGACCCAGGGTACGCAATACTTTTACCAGCGATTATGGTCTACTACTGCCTTAGTAGTACATAATCGTCCTCAAAAAGTCTACTAAATAGTTATGCTCAACGCCGAAAGGGCTGCCAATGGAAATCACGGCATCGCCTGATTTCAATAATCCCAGGGCGCCGCCTGTCAGAGCGAGGGCATGGAGCGTTAAATTGCCGTGAGATACTCATTTCTTTCTTGAATATTACCGCTTCCGGCCATATACTACTGGCGGTGTTTCAAATGCAACGCTGGAATAAGATTGAAGAGAACGATGAGAAGCAGTGTCTTATCAATCAATACATCAAATGGCTGGGGTGTTTGCGAAATTTCTTATCAAGGAGAATACATACACGGGACGTGACTTCAGCGGGCTTGCCAGGGGTATTGTCGCACTGGATAAGACTATCCACCACAGCCTTGCCGGAGCCGCGGTCGGCGGTATTGTGCTGCAGCGGCTTTGAGCCTGAACGCATGATGTGATCGGTAATCGGTATGAAAGACAGTATTTTAAACGGGAGGAATAATGAGCAGCAAGCTGCCCGGGGAGAATGACAAAGTCACGGAAGCGATCCTGGACTGTATTAATGACGGCGTCTTCACAGTGGACCATGACTGGATCGTTACATCCTTTAATCAGGCAGCCGAAAACATCACCGGGATCGGCAGCGGGGAAGCAATTGGCAGGCCGTGTTGTGAGGTCTTTCGCGCCAACATTTGCGAAAGCGACTGCGCCCTGCGCAGAACTCTTGAAACAGGTAAGTCCGTAGTCAATCAACATGTATATATAATGACGGCTGCGGGGAAACGGATTCCCATCAGCATAAGCACTGCGCCCCTCCGGGATGAAAAGGGGGGTCTCATGGGCGGCGTGGAAACATTTCGTGATCTCACGCTTGTCGAGGAATTGCGGAAACAACTACGCAATAACTATGTGTTTGCGGACATGCTGAGCAGAAACCACCGGATGCAGCAAATATTCTCAATCCTGCCGCAGATTGCCGAGAGTGAAAGCACCGTCCTGTTGGGCGGCGAGAGCGGTACGGGGAAGGAACTCGTCGCCAGGGCCATCCACAGCCTGAGCCGCCGCAAGGACGGGCCTTTTGTTGCTGTCAACTGTGGGGCCCTGCCGGACACCCTGCTGGAATCAGAGCTGTTCGGTTACCTGGCCGGCGCTTTTACGGATGCCAAAAAAGACAAGCCCGGCCGGTTTGCAATAGCCGCAGGCGGCACGATATTCCTGGACGAGATCGGCGACATTTCTGCGGCCCTTCAGGTGCGTCTTTTGCGCGTACTCCAGGAAAAAGAGTTCGACCCGCTGGGCAGCGTCCGCCCTGTCGAGGCCAACGTGCGGGTCATTACCGCCAGTAATAAAAATATTGGAGAGCTGGTCAAAGAAGGAAAGTTCCGTGACGACCTTTACTATCGGCTTAACGTTGTGCAGATCATTTTGCCGCCTTTACGGGACCGCATAGAGGACGTGCCGATTCTGGCGGAACTCTTCATAGACCGCTTAAACCACATCCAGGGCCGGGATGTCTCCGGGATTTCGGAGGAAGCGCTCAGCGATCTTGTGCACCACAGTTGGCCGGGAAATGTCCGTGAGCTGCAAAATGTTATTGAGCACGCCTTCATCCTGTGCCGGTCCGGTCTTATCCGTAGCGAGCATCTTCCGGACGGAATTGCGGCGCCCGGAGCAAAGAAGAAATCACCTGCTGCTGGAACGATGGCGGAGTTGGAAGCGAAGTTCCTCGAGGAAGCACTGGTGCGGAACAGCTATAAAAGACTGGCGACTGCCCGGGAGCTGAATATCAATAAAACAACCCTGTGGCGAAAGATCAAGAGGCTGGGGATTAAGTGCCCGGCGGAAGATCCCGAGTGACAGCATCTAATTTCATTAGCAATCCTGTACGGGTGCATTTTGCAGCCTCGATGTTATTGCGCGTTGCATAATGCACCTTTCTTCCACCGTCACCGCAATGGCTTTTTCCCTACCCTTCAAATAAAGCAATTGTTATTAGTGAGTTGTATCTAATACTGGCAGTCTATAGCTTTTTGGCATGTCCGATGCTTTGCCCAATAATAGCCGCTTATACTTTTTGTAAACCGGATAGTAAACAGTTCGCGTGCCAAGCAGCAGGAAGGTGTGTAATGAAGGTCATCATTCCGGTATTTAAAAATCGAGTTGCCCCTGTCTTTGACTGGTGCAGCAATCTTCTTGTGGTTGAGATTCAGTCGGGACAGGAGGCGGAACGCAGTAAAGTTGCCTCTGCCGACACAGATCCGGTACGGCAGGCCGACCAGGTGGTTGAGCTGGGAGCCGACCTGGTCGTCTGCGGCGGGATCGGCGAAATACTGCTGGGTCTGATTGAGGTCAGTAATACCCGCGTTATTACCGGGGTGTCCGGTGATATTGATGATGTGCTGGCGGTCCTGATTGCAGGAGAACTGCCTCACCCACGTTTTATGATGCCTGGCCGTGGCGCGCATCTCGGGCAGCACAGAGTGCGTGGCGGCTTCGGAAGCAATGTTCACAAATACGGACGCGAACAAAGAAAATAGGGGAGTGAAGAAGAAGATGGGAACATTTATAGAAACAGAAATGAGGTGATTATTATGCCAGCAGGAGATGGAACAGGACCGGCAGGGATGGGACCGAGGAGCGGAGGCGGTTTTGGCGCCTGCCCGCCCGGCACAGGAACAACGGCTGGAGCTCCGCTGCGGGGAATTGGCCGCGGCGGCTTACCATGGGGCGGCGGTCGCGGACGATTGGGCGGTGGTGGAGGAACGGGATTTCTAGGTTTTTGCAGAGGTTTTTTCGGAGCCCAACGTATGACACCGCAGGACGAGGGGATTATCCTCGGTAACCGGGTCTCCGCCTTGGAGGGAGAACTGGCGGCAACGCGCGAGCAGCTCTCGTCGCTCAGGAAAGACGCCAGGGGAAAAGCGGAGTAACCATATCCCATAAGACCTTTCGGGAATAAAACTGCCTCCCGGAAGGTCTTTATTATCCCCAGTGGACAAGGGGCAACGCTTTTTTAAGGAGAGGACAAATGAAAATTGCAATCAGCGCGGCGGGAAAAGATTTAGATTCTCAGGTGGATCCACGCTTCGGACGCGCGGCGGGCTTCGTCATATACAACACGGAAAATAAGACGAGTGAATATATTACCAACGCTCAGAATCTTAATGCCGTCCAGGGAGCGGGAATACAGTCGGCCCGGATTATTTCCGGGACGGGAGCGAAGGTTCTCATAACGGGACACTGCGGTCCGAAGGCCTTTACTGCGCTTAAAGCGGCCGGGATAAAAATCTTTCCCGGTGCGGACGGCACCGTGCGGGAAGCCATTATGAAATTGGCGACCGACAATTTGGCGGAAGCCGCGGGCGCGGATGTAGCAGGACACTGGGCATAGTACGTCATGACTGAGGAAACGATCATAGCCATCGCCAGCGGCAAGGGCGGAACGGGTAAAACGACGGTCGCCGTCAATATGGCGGCCGCGCTCAGTCGCGCATCAATCAGCGTCAGATTAATGGACTGCGATGTTGAGGAACCTAACGCCCATATTTTTCTCCAGCCCATCATGACGTCAAGGGAAAGCGCCTTTGTTCCCGTGCCTGTCGTGGACGAAGAAAAGTGCGACGGCTGCGGCAGATGCGGCGAGGCCTGCCGTTTCAGCGCCATCGTTGCCCTGGGAGCTAAGGCGATTACTTTTCCCGCATTGTGCCATAGCTGCGGCGGATGCATTATGGCCTGTCCGAAAAAAGCGATCACCGAAAGCAGTCGCGAGATCGGCCTCATTGAAAAAGGAATGTCCCAGGGAATTGAGTTCATACATGGATATTTGAAAATCGGTGAGGCCATGTCACCGCCGCTGATCCGGGCCGTGAAGAAACAGGCCACCTGTGACGGAGTGACAATTATCGACGCGCCGCCCGGCACTTCCTGTCCGGTGATTCAGGCCATCCGCGGAAGCGATTATGTCATTCTTGTTACCGAGCCGACTCCCTTTGGTTTGCACGATCTTAATCTTGCCGTCGAGACCGTCCGGCAACTCGGGATACCTTGCGGGGTTGTCGTCAACCGCGTCGGTATCGGAGATGCAAGGACGCACGATTACTGCAACCTGCGCGATATTCGCATTATCGGCGAGATACCGGACGACCGGCGCGCGGCAGAAGCTTATTCGCGGGGAGAATTGCTTATCGACGCTCTGCCGCATTTGAAAGAGAAATTTTGGGGAATATTCAGCCGTGCTGCGGATGGTGCGCGTAAAAAGAAAAGGGAGGACGAGCCGCGATGAAGGAACTCGTTGTCATCAGCGGCAAAGGCGGCACCGGCAAGACGAGCATCGTCGCTGCCTTTGCTGCCTTGGCTGAAAGCAAAGTGCTCGCCGATTGCGATGTGGACGCAGCCGACCTGCACCTTGTGCTCGATCCGAAAATCAGACAACGTGAAACGTTCACCGGCGGCAGCGTCGCACGGATAAACATTGAGCAATGTGAACGGTGCGATGTTTGCCGCGAGCTGTGCCGCTTTGATGCGATCGATCGGAACTTCAAAGTTGACGAAATTGCCTGTGAGGGCTGTGGTGTGTGTCATGATGCCTGCCCCTGCGGCGCCGTGGAACTGATGACAAAAACCGCCGGTGAGTGGTACATTTCCGACACCCGGCAGGGTGTGATGGTTCACGCGAAGCTTGGCATTGCGGAAGAAAATTCGGGTAAACTCGTTTCTCTTGTCCGCAGTCAGGCGAGAAGAATCGCCGAGGAAAACGATCTGGAACTGGTTATCATTGATGGTTCACCGGGGATCGGTTGCCCCGTGATCGCATCCATGACGGGCGTTGATCTCGTCCTTGCCGTCACGGAACCCACGCTTTCGGGCATCCATGATCTGGAACGCGTTGCCGGGCTCGGCAAGCATTTTGGAAGCAGAATGGTCGTTTGCGTAAACAAGTGGGATATAAATCCCGAGATGACCGAGCGGATTGTAAACTGGTGCAGCAGTGAAGGGATTGCTGTGGTCGGTAAAGTGTCATTCGATTCTATCGTAACGAAGGCACAGATAGCCGGGGTGAGCGTTATTGAATATTCCTCAGGTAATGCGGCGATGGAAATCAAAAGGATGTGGCGTTGCATAGCGGGGGAAATGGAGCTGAGAAATATCGCATGAGTGAAAAAGTACGGGAAACCCCGTCCCTGAACGGGAAAATCTACGCGGTTTGCGCGGGGAAAAAGCGAAGCGTTCCCAAAGTGCGCGTTAAGGCCGGATTCATCCGGGCGGGACATGGTCTCGAGGGCGACGCGCATGCGGGGCCGAGCCGAAGACAGATCAGTCTCCTGGCGCTGGAAAGAATTAGAGCCGTAAACAGGGAAATGAAACTCGCTGCCAACCCCGGTGATTTTGCCGAGAATATTACGACTCTGGGCATAGACTGGTCGGTGGCAGCGGTCGGCTCGCTGATAACAATCGGAGGTGCCAAGCTCAGGATTGTGGAAAGAGGGAAGCCGGAACACGGTCCGGGCGATTATTCATTTCTCGGCGTTGCCCTCCTGGCGAAGGAGGGTATTTTCGCGGAAGTGTTCGAAAGCGGATACATTGTGGAAGGCGATACAATCGGCGTTCGTTTACCGGACGAAGAATTAGGAGGTCAATATGCCCATCTATGAGTACGAATGCACGAAATGCGGAAAGAGATACGAGCATCTGCACGCGAGTGAGGCGACACGGGATGACGCGCCCGACTGCCCTGAGTGCGGCGGAGCGGAGGCAAAGCGGGTGTTTTCCGTTTTCTCCGTAAACCACTCGCCTTCTTTTGGAGGAGGAAGAACATGCTGTGGATCGGACGACCCGCAGAACGTCGGATGCGGCACCCCCGGCGCCTGTTGCTCAGGCGGCAAATGAATGCGACCGCGGGAGAATGATGAGCGGGATTAGGACGAAGAGATTAATAACAAAGGAAAGTGAGACATCGTGATGACAAAACAAAATAGTGGAAATTGCAGTACTCAGGGTAGCCCCGCCAACCGGGCGCCAAGCCTTGCGACGATAGACGAATTACCGGAGGAAGGGCAACTTCAGGAGAGGATGGCACTTATCAGACATAAAATAATCGTCATGAGCGGCAAGGGCGGTGTAGGGAAAAGTACGGTCGCGGTTAATCTCGCGGTAGCTCTAACCATGGGCGGCAAGCGCGTCGGACTGCTGGATGCGGACATACACGGTCCCAGCGTTCCCAAACTTCTCGGTCTGGAGCGGGCGAAAATCCGTACTTCCGTCGACGCGATGCTTCCGCTTGAATATTCTATTGATGGACGGACCATCTCCGTCATGTCCATTGGTTTTCTCCTGCCGGATACTGATGCTCCTATCATCTGGCGCGGTCCCTTGAAGATGGGGGCTATCAAGCAGTTTCTGGAAGATGTATCCTGGGGCGAGTTGGATTATCTGATCATTGACTCTCCACCCGGCACCGGGGACGAGCCGCTTTCCGTCTGCCAGTTGATCAATGGGCTGGACGGCGCGATCATCGTTACCACGCCGCAGGAGCTGGCGCTTGTGGACGTAAGGAAATCCGTCAACTTCTGCCGTCAGCTCCGACTGCCGGTGCTCGGGGTAATTGAAAATATGAGCGGGCTTGACTGCCCGCATTGCGGCGGACGGATCAATGTGTTTTCATCCGGAGGCGGCGAGAAAATGGCTAACGATATGGGTGTGCCGTTTCTCGGAAGGATTCCCATAGACCCCGAGATCGTGAAGAGCGGCGATGAGGAACGGCCCTACATGTATTTTTATCCCCAGACAGGGACGGCGCAAAAATTTGATGAAATTGTGGAGCGGATCGCGGGGAACGAATCCCCTGTCGTTTCCCGGCCACAGGATAATAACGAAGGCTAACAACTTACACGAGGAAAAGGAGAAAAGTCATGAAGATAGGTTTTGCAGTTCAGGAAAATGAGGGAATGGAGAGCAGGGTTTATGGTCACTTCGGCTCAGCACCGGCGTTTATCATCTTCGATACCGTGGGAAAAGATGTTGTGACGGTAAATAACAAAGATTTAAACCATGTCCACGGCGCCTGTAATCCGGTTATGGCCCTTGATGGTAAGAGCGTGGATGCAATAGTTGTGGGAGGGATAGGAGCGGGGGCGATTGTGAAATTAAACGCTATGGGAATAAAAGTGTACGGGGCTGCAGCTCTGACAGTAAAAGAAAATCTTGCCTTACTAACGGAAGGCGGACTTCAGGAACTTAACAGAGACAATTCCTGCCGGGGTCATGAGGGAGGATGCGGAAATTAAAAACCGCAGGGGGAACATTCAATGAAAGTAAATCTCAAATTCAACGGCATGCCGATCCTTTACAAAACGCTGAACAAAAAAAAGGAGATTGAGATTGAATTTACAGGGAATACCCTGCGGGAACTGATAGCCAGGTTGACTGGAAAATACGGCGTTCCGATGCAGAAGGCCCTCCTGGATAACAATGGCGATGTGGATGTGGAAATCAGGGTGGTCCTGAATTATACAAACTATCTGACCGAAGGTAGGATGGAAATGGCCTTGAATGATGGGGACACCTTGGCTTTTATGGGCGCATCCTGAGGATAGCTTCTTAGGGCAGCCTGTATGGCTGCGATAACAACAATCCACGAAGAACTACTTTAGCGACGTTAAGGAAACCAAAGGGGAAACTCGCATATGAGAGACCTGAAAATAGTGATCAAGGGCGCCGGGGAGATGGCCACGGGTATCGCGTGCCGGCTCTTTATGGCCAATCTGAAATTGCTGGTCATGATGGAAATTCCGCAGCCGATTACTGTGCGCAGAACAGTAGCCTTTTCTGAAGCTGTGTATGAAAGTGAAAAAGAGGTCGAAGGTGTTAAGGCGGAATATGCGGGGAATATTGCTGCTATTTATGATGTCTGGGGCAGGAGCAATATTGCCGTTAGCGTTGATCCTCAATGGAGTTTTGTCAAGGAACTGAGGCCCGATGTGGTTATCGATGCCATCATGGCGAAACGGAATATAGGCACACAAAGGGAGGAAGCCCCTTTGGTGATCGGCGTCGGACCAGGCTTTGCGGCCCCCGGAGATGTCCATGCCGTTGTGGAAAGCAACCGGGGGCACAATCTCGGTAAAGTAATATACAGCGGTTCGGCTGAGCCGCGTACTGGTATCCCCGGTTCCACGATGGGCTACACCAAGGAACGGTTATTGCGTGCGCCCCACGGTGGCCTGGTAAAGCACAGCAAAGACATAGGGGAGGAAGTCAAGAAAGGCGACCTTATTCTCTATGTAGACAAAACCCCAGTGTATGCGTCTATTGACGGGATACTGCGAGGTCTTATCCGTGAGATCGAGGTGACAGCGCAGGAGAAGCTGGGAGATATTGATCCGAGAGGCGTTAAGGAATACTGCTACACCATTACGGACAAGGCGCGCGCTATTGGCGGTGGCGTTCTCGAAGCAATCATGCATTTATCTGAACCATGATGAAAGCTGCCACAAAAGGGAGGCAAGCATTTACATGACTCAATACAGCGACAAAGTTATCGAACATTTTTCTAATCCCCGCAATGCGGGCGTCATTGAGAACGCCGACGGGGTCGGTGAGATCGGCGATCCGGATTGTGGGGATTTTATGAGAGTGTACATTAAGATCGAAAAGCATATTGTCACGGACGTGAAGTACCAGGTAAAGGGTTGCCCGGCGTCTATCGCGTGTGCCAGCGCTATGACGGAAATGGCCATCGGGCAAGATCTTGATGACGTCATGATGATTTCCGATGATGATATCGTTGCTGCCCTGGACGGGTTGCCGGAATTCAAGATTCACTGTTCGGCCCTCGGGGCTTCCGGGCTGCAAAAGGCCGTCATAGACTATTTCGATAAGCGCGTTGTGAGCAGACACAGCGAGGTATGAATCAGAATCACAGCACGCAGGTTAAAGGCTTTCTAAAAATGGAGGTAAACGATGTTCTACAGGTTCGATGGAAAGCAGCCCTCTGTAGGGAACGGTACTTATGTCAGCGAAACCGCAATTGTGATTGGTGACGTAATAATCGGAAATGATTGTTATATTGGGCACGGTGTCATCCTGCGCGGTGATTATGGAACCATCAAGATAGGGAACGAAACGGCGGTTGAGGAAGGGGCGGTAATTCATGCCCCCCCTCAGGACTATTGCTCCATAGGCAATGGGGTAATCATCGGACATGGGGCGATCATCCATGCAAAGCTGATAGGCGATTTTGCCGGGATCGGCATGGGCGCCGTCTTAAGCATCCGCTCTGAGGTCGCCAGTGGAGCTACTGTGGCGGAGGGCACTGTGGTAAAGCAGGAGCAGAAGATACCGGAAGCGGTCGTGTTCGCAGGCAATCCGGCAAAAAAGATCAGGGATGTGTCGCAGCAGGAAAGAGACTTCTGGGATTATGCCAGGAAGCTTTATGCAGACCTGGCACATAAGTATTGTAAACTTGGTATGGAAAAAATAGAGATGACTTAATAGAGTGAAGAGGATCCAATCAGAGTTAATGATTATCGGCGGGGGTGTCTTGACAATTGTCCTATTGACCGGGGGGCATTAGTGAAAAGAGACCAAACAAATTGAGTGTATTGGTTCCACGGATGATATTTTTTACGAAGGGTGTTGGCACTCACAGGGAGGAGCTACATTCTTTTGAGCTGGCATTAAGATCTGCCGGTATTGAAAAATGCAATTTAGTGCAGGTTTCCAGTATCCTGCCGCCGCAATGCAAGGTAATCCCGCGCACTCAGGGTTTGAAATTGTTGCAGCCCGGCGCCATCACCTACTGCGTGCTATGCCGTTGCTGCAGTAATGAACCGAGACGTTTACTGGCAGCCTCGGTCGGATGTGCCATCCCTACGGATAAGAACACCTATGGCTATATAAGCGAGCACCATTCCTTCGGTCAGACGGAGAGGCAGGCGGGAGACTACGCGGAAGACTTAGCCGCGGCCATGTTGGCCTCAACCCTGGGCATTGATTTCAATATTGATGAGAGCTGGGACGAGAAAAAAGAGATATTTAAAATAAGCGGCAAGATTGTAAGTACCAGAAATATAACGCAGTCAAGCATCGTAAGGAACTACGGATATGCAACGGTGATTGCCGTTGCTGTATTTGTATTTTAATTTTTAGGAGCGAATTCAATATGGGTGCAATAAGACAGGCCTATTACAACCTCTTTTCCAGGTTCTATGACCACATTATCCGTTTGCATTCACGGGATCGCCAATGATCTCTCCGAAGGTTCATCACCGACAGAACGAGGGTATCCGAAGGAGACAGGGTATTGGTGGACCTCTGCACCGGAACCGGCGCGGTCGCTGTCGAACTGGCGGAGCGCGTGGGAAAGGGCGGTTTGGTGGTAGCACTCGGTTTTTCTTCCGGAATGCTGGAAAAGGAGATGAGTCCGACGGGACAGTCAAAGCTTGTTTACGGGAAGAAAGGAGAATAGGCCAATGAAAATATTAGAAGACCTCTTTTTAAGCCTTAAGGAGAACGATTACCCAGTCAAAAGGGTTCATACCTGTGTTTTCTGGACTGCCGTCGTCAGTAAGCATTGTGGTCTTTCCTCCACTTTCAGAGATGAAAGTGTTCCCCACGATCACGGTGTGCGGGATGTTGGCAACCTCATCCAAAAGACAGCTTTGGGATTGGCTGAGTATGCCCGATCGGAAAGCCTTCTGGAGGCCTCTATTGGTATGGCAACGATCAATTCACTGATCGATATTGATGAATCCAAATGCGTCGAAAAGAATGCCCTTGATATAGTTTTGGAGAAGGGAAAAGGGAAGAATGTGGCTGTGGTGGGCCATTTCCCCTGGATCCAGAAATTGAAAGGAAAGGTGCAGAATCTCTGGGTTCTCGAACAGAGAATTCGGGAGGGAGATCTGCCGGCAAATGAAGCTTATAGAATTTTGCCGGAATGTGATGTCGTTGGCATCACAGGAACATCCTTCATCAATCATACATTGGAAGGTCTTCTCGCCCTCTGTGAAAGAGCTTTCGTTGTCTTGATCGGTCCTACATCTCCGCTCTCCCCCGTACTTTTTGATCATGGCATCGCTGCTATTTGCGGTGTAAAGGTAACCGATGCGGACAAAGTATTTCGCTCCATCAGCGAAGGCGCCACCTTTAAAGAAATAACCGGAGTGAAACTGCTTACTTTGACCAGGACATTGTGATCTCGAAGACGAGAAAGGAGTGTATGTATGGCTCTTGGTGATACCTCTGACCTGGATAAGATGCTTGATGAGATGCAGTCATCTATTATTGAAGATGCCCGGGAGACGTTCTCAGAAGAGGTTGTGAATCGCTGGCTCAATCCAAGAAACATGGGCAGAATGGAATCCCCAGATGGAGCCGGACGTATAACCGGCCCATGCGGGGATACCATGGAGATATTTCTGAAAATCAAGGAGGATAGAATAATAAATACGATGTTCATGACCGACGGCTGTGGAACCTCAATTGCGGCAGGGAGTATGACCGCGGATCTGGCAACTGGAAAGGATACCGGCCTCGCCATGCAGACCGGTGAAGCACTAAAGCATCTGGACAGACTCTGCCGGAAAGGTGTTGTTACCATCGTGACCACGCCTGATGGCCGATTCTACGAGGCAATTTGAAAGGGTATAGACATGAAAAAGGCTGTGACTTACCGTCCTATCGGCGTTATCCATACCCCCTTCAAGGATATCGCGGGTATGCCCATCCAGCCCACCGGCGCCAGAGGAATCACGGGCAGGGTGATCATGGATGAAGCTTATCGGGAAGGGCTTAAAGATATTGAGGGATTCTCCCATATCTTTCTAATCTATCATCTTCACCTTTGTGATGGATATGCCCTTCAGGTCGAGCCATTCCTGGATGATGCGGTACACGGCATATTTGCCTGCCGATCTCCTAAGCGCCCGAACCCGCTCGGCTTATCGCTTGTGAAACTCATCCGGGTTGAAGGGACGATCCTTCATATCGAAGATGTGGACATGGTCGATGGTACGCCTCTGCTGGACATCAAACCCTATGTCCCCCTGTTCGATGCGGCAATGGACGTCAGGATCGGTTGGTTCACCAACCGAGTGGACGGCGTCTTTGAGGCCCGCTCGGACGAGCGTTTCCGAACATGATTTAATTCTCTGAAAATATGCGACGTTTGCCTGGTATAGGCGGAAAGCATGCAAACGAAAAGGGAGCTGTTTGCAGACATCACCGAAGTGATGCCGCCGAAAACAGCAAAGATAACGAATGCTAACAACAGAAAGGGAAAAGAGAGTGAATGACGCGAAGAGAATCTTGAGGGACGCATGGGATCAGCATGAAGGCCCTATAATACTGAGCACCGGAGGTCAGCAAGGTGTTCCGTGCCATCTATGCAACCTGCGTAAAGATGCTGGACGATGGACGCATCGTTGTGGCGGACAACTATTTCAACAAGACCAGAAGCAACATCAATAACGGTATAACACAAGGATGTATACAGTGGGGGCGACCGTGGCATTTGGTTTCAGAAAGGGAAGATGCTCTGCCGGGATCAACAAGAAGGGCGGGGCAGGGAAAAGACAAGGTATGGGGAGCTATTGCCCTGGAGGTCCTCCCACAAATTGTATCTGTCCCCAGTGTGGCCTTGTCGTTGCCCGTGAGCCCGGCATCCCCTGTTTTCAGAGGAAGTGTCCGCAATGCGGGTCTTTTATGGCCCGTCAATTTCTCAAGATCGAACAAAATGACATTTAGGTTGAGCCGTGGAAAGCACGAATAGTCATATAGCGCTGCTCAAACAGGGGCAAAGAGTCGCCCTGACAGCAACGATTGTTATATTTCTCCTGGCGGTTGCTAAATTTGTCATCGGCCATCTCTTTGACTCCAGAATACTCGTTGCAGATGCCTTTCACAATGGTGTTGACGTCCTCGCTATTTTTGCTTCCTGGTTCGGTCTCTGGCTGGCCTCCCGCAAGGAGAGCGCCAGATTTCCCTATGGGCTGTACAAGGCCGAAACCTTTATTACTCTTCTGATTGGCGTTCTGGTCATATGGGCTGGTTTTGAAAACCTGGTTCAGGGGTACAAAAAGCTTTTTCTCCCGGCTCATCACCATGCATTTCCGGTGCTGCCGGTCCTGGTAAGCGGCGCCTCAGTTTTCGTATCGTATCTTGTCGCAAAGATGGAAAAAGAGACAGGCGCTTTAATCTGTTCCGGCGCTCTTCAGGCTAACGCATCCGAGGCCTTTCTCGACATCGGCACCTCATTGGTCGTTCTCGCAGGCATTCTCTTGGCCTATGCGAGGATTCCCTATATCGAAGGTGCTGTCGTGATGCTCATTGCCCTGCTCATCATCAGGCTCGGGGCGAAAAACATCTGGACTCCGATTCTGATTCTTCTGGATGCAAACCTTGACCCGGAACTGCGGGCCGGGATAGAGAGAAAAATTTCCGCCGTTGACGGCGTCAAGGGTGTGGGGGATGTCAAGATACGTCAGTCCGGACCCTATAAAATGGTAGAATGTAACATTGCTACGAGCCCCTCGTCCTCCGTACACAAGGCGCATGAACTTGCCGACAAAATCGAAAGCCTCATAATGAGGAATTACAGCCAGATCGAGTCCGTCTTTGTCCATGTCGAACCGGTAAGGCTTGATACCCTATCCGTTATTATACCGGTCGAAGAGATGAATGGACTGGATTCAAAGATCCATGGCCACTTCGGCAGAGCGCCATACTTCATCATTCTGAAACTGGACGACAAAGGGGGAGCGGAGATTGAAGATTTTTATCACAATGATTTCCTTGGTGAAAAGGACCGCATACATATCGGGGTCAAGGTCATCAAGGCCGTGATCAAGCATGACCTGGGGCTCGTTTTTACCCCCCAGATTGGGGAAATCTCTTTTTACATGCTGAAAGAGAATTTTATCGATATTTACCGGGCAGAGGCAGGTGCAACAGTGCGCAAGATGATAGCGCGCTATTACAACGGCGAAATAGAGCTGATCACGGTGCCGCATCCGGCGGAGGACTCGGAAATAGAAAGACAAACGCGGATTCCCGATCAGAGCAAGGTGAACACTCCAGTCTGACAGATAGGGAAACAGCAGGAGGAATAATGCATGTACCTGCATCGGTCGTGTTCGCTGGCAATCCGGCAAAAAGAATCCGGGATGTGTCGCAAAAGGAAAGAGACTTCTGGAATTATGCCAGGAAGCTTTATGTGGACCTGGCATATAAGTATTGTAAACTTGGTATGGAAAAAATAGAGATGACTTAACTGGCTCCTCGCTGAACTGTATGGATAATCCGATTCGGAACGCGATATATATCCGCCATCAAAATTATGTTTTCGTCGATACTTACTCCATACCGGGTTGGCCATGGCCTTGATGATTTTTACCCGTGCTTCCGCCTCTAATAAGGTTATCGTGAATTATCACGCTAATCGGTCATCTATTGCTGGTGTTTATGCCAACCGACCAATGTTTTATCAAGCTAAATGGATAAAAAAAGTTTCCTCTTGATAATATTCGTATAGCCGGTTATATGAATATATCACTTTCAGGAGAATAAACATGAAACAAGCAGCGTCGTTTTTCAAAGTCCTTGCCGATGAAGCCCGCTTGAATATGCTCTGGCTCCTCTTGAACCACGGGGAGTTATGTGTCTGCGACTTCATGGCGGTACTCGAAGTGACCCAGTCCAAGGCGTCGCGGCACCTGCGGACTTTGTTCAAGGCCGGCCTGGTAACCGACCGGCGTGCAGGGCTTTGGATCTATTACACGCTCCAGCCAGCCACCGATGGTTTCGCGCAGGCCTTTCTGGAAACACTCAGTGCCGCCTTGGCCCCCCGCCAGGAGGCCGTTGAACTCCTGAAAAAACTTGAAGCATGGCTGGCGCAAAAAACCCCGACAAGCTGTGCTTGATGGGCGCGTAGTTTAACTATAGGAGGCAACCATGACAGGCTCAATCAGTAAGAAACTTTCCTTTCTGGACCGCTACCTGACCCTCTGGATATTTGCCGCCATGGCAGTAGGCGTCGGCGCCGGCTGGCTCATCCCCGGGGTCAAGGACTTCGTCAACTTATTTACCGTCGGGACCACGAACATTCCCATCGCCGCGGGCCTGATCCTGATGATGTATCCACCCTTCGCCAAGGTGAAGTACGAGGAGATGGGGGACGTCTTCCGCAACAAGCGGATATTGGGACTCTCCCTGGTACAGAACTGGGTCGTCGGCCCGATTCTCATGTTTGTCCTGGCCATCGTTTTTCTGCACGACAAGCCGGAATACATGGTCGGGCTGATCATGATCGGGCTGGCGCGCTGCATCGCCATGGTTATCGTCTGGAACGATCTGGCCAAGGGGGATACGGAGTACGCCGCCGGCCTGGTCGCCTTTAACAGCATCTTCCAGGTCATCTTCTTCAGCGTCTATGCCTGGTTCTTCATCAGTGTGCTGCCGCCGCTCTTCGGTCTTAAAGGGGCGGTGGTCGCCATCACCATCGGCCAGATCGCCGAGAGCGTCTTCATCTATCTCGGCATTCCCTTCATCGCCGGGGCGCTGACCAGATTTATCGGCGTCAAGATCATGGGGCGGGAGCGCTACCATGCCTTGGTGGTCCCCAAGATCAGCCCCCTTACCCTGATTGCCCTGCTCTTTACCATTGTCGTCATGTTCAGCCTCAAGGGCGACCTCATCGTCCAGATTCCCTTAGACGTGGTGCGCATCGCCACCCCGCTCTTGATCTACTTCGTGGTGATGTTTCTGATGTCGTTCTGGATGGGCAGGAAGGTCGGGGCCGACTACGGCAAAACCACTACCCTGGCTTTTACGGCTGCCAGCAACAACTTTGAACTCGCCATCGCCGTGGCAGTGGCGGTCTTCGGCCTCAATTCCGGGGCGGCCTTTGCCGCGGTGATCGGTCCCCTGGTGGAAGTGCCGGTCATGATCGGCTTGGTCAACGTTGCCTTCTGGTTCCAGCGACGGTACTTCGCTGACCAAATTCAGACAAGTACAGCCAGATAAGGAGAGAGTTATGTTACCAGGAGATCAGTCCAAAGATTTCTACGATTCGGCACGCTACAACAAGATTCTCGAGCCGAAGACAACCCTCATGCTTCACCTTGCTTCGGCCATGGCACTGAGCTGCTATCCCTGAATGCAGCACTACCTTGGCGTTGCCAGGGATATGGGTATTTCCGAAGAGGAGATCGGCGCAGTCCAGGCTGTCGTCATGGCTGTTTCCGCCGGAAAGGTTAACGCCCAGCTCCGCGAGGTGCAATCAAGAACAACTGAGAGTTGATGTAGCTGCGTGCCCGGCCCCCCCCATTACGTGAGGGAACACCGGGCCAACCGGGCCGGGCCGATAAAAGACCAATTGAGGAGGTAATATGTCACTGTTTGAAATAATAGGATGAACTACCTGAGGCGATTGCGAACCGCCGACAGTTAGCCGGCGCATGCTGAGATTTCCTGACGATACCCAGGTAAGTGTTAATGGTTTGGACGAGACAATGGCCGACCTCTACTCTGAAGGCAGGCAAGCGAATCAGGAGACCGCCGCGGAGATCATTAAAAGGTTGGAAGTCCTGAAC
>JAPLJV010000062.1 GCA_026388415.1 Deltaproteobacteria bacterium
GGAGTGCCAGCTCCTCCATACCCTGGAAATAGGGCTGCACACGCTATTTGTCGGTGAGATCAAGGACGTGAAGGCCGAGGAAAATATCCTGGACCAGGACGGAAAGCCCGATATAGAGAAAATAAGACCCCTGATATTTTCCCCGACAAGTCTGACTTATTACGGCATCGGCGAATATCTGGGCAAGGCATTTTCACTCGGGAAAGAGATAAAAGCACATTCCTGACGGCTTTCCTCTGGGACATGACCCAATTGCGACAGCATTTGGGATCGTGTCCCCAGATCCGATGACCCAATTGCGACAGCATTTGGGATCGTGTCCCCAGATCCGCTTGCTACCTCAAGCGCGGGTCGAGGGAATCCCGGATGCCTTCACCCAGGAGGTTGTATCCCAGGACGGTCAATAGGATGGCCAATCCCGGATAGAGGGAGAGCCACCAGGCGATATCAATGTTGTCCTTGCCGGCGGTGAGGATATTTCCCCAGCTCGGGGTGGGAGGCTGGACGCCGATGCCGAGAAAACTCAGGGCTGATTCGGTGAGAATGGCGCCGGCTACCCCGAGTGTGGCGGCTACCAGCACGGAGGCCATGGCATTGGGAAGAATATGGACTAAGATAATCCGGAAATCACCGGCGCCGATGCCGCGGGCGGCGAGCACAAAATCCCGCTCCCGGAGCGAGGTAAAGTCCGCCCGGACGAGTCTGGTTATTCCCATCCAGCCGGTCAGGCCGATCACGATCATGATGTTCCAGATGGAAGGTTCCAGAAAGGCGATTACTGCCAGGATCAGAAAAAAGGTGGGAAAGCAGAGCATAATATCTACAAATCTCATGATGACGGCGTCAACCCACCGGCCATAGTATCCGGCGATGGCGCCCAGGATGGTGCCGATAAAAATGGCCAGCCCCGTAGCGGCAAAGCCAACTTTTAGCGATATTTTTGCCCCCCAGATCATGCGGCTGAGCACGTCGCGCCCCAGTTGATCCGTCCCCAGCAGGTGGGCTACGGAGGGCGGCATCAGAACGAGCTTGAGGTCAATAGCGCCGGGGTCATAGGGTGCAATCCAGGGCGCGAGCAATGAAACGGCGAAAAATGCGACAACGATGATGCTGCCGGCCAGGGCCATTTTATTTTTCAGAAACCTTTGCCAAAAAACTGATTTGATCATTTTATGTTTCGGAAGGTAATTTCTAACGAGCCAATTGCAAAAGTCGTCACACCGGTGCTCTGTTTAGTCCTCGCTTGACGGGGGAAAACCGGTGTCCAGTGTTTTTGTAACACGTTGAAATTTCTGGATTCCGGCTTCCGCCGGAATGACACGCTGTTGCATTTATACGACTTTTGTAATTACCTCTAAGTTACTAATTTTCAAGAAGAGGATTTCATTAGCCCCTTTTTTCTGTATTTATGATACACAACTTCTAAGAAATTGCCAATACCTATCGTCTATACTTGTAAAGAGAGATTATCAATGAAGCCAGTTATTGCCATTATCGGCAGGTCCAATGTAGGGAAATCAACCTTCTTCAATCGGTTGTCAGAGAAGAAAAAAGCGATTGTCATCAACGTGCCGGGTGCGACCAGGGACCGTAATTATGCCGATTGCACCTGGGACGACAAACCCTTTCTGCTGATTGATACGGGAGGCTTTGAACCGGCCGCCACAACGCAGATCCTCGTCCAGATGCGGGAGCAGACGCAACTCGCCATCGAAGAAGCGGACATTATTATTTTCCTGATGGACGGCCGGGACGGGTTGCTGCCGGCGGATCGGGAGGTGGCCCAAATCTTGAGAGGAGTGGGAAAACCCGTTTTTATCGCGGTCAACAAGGTAGATGGTCCGCGTCACGAAGGATTAGTTCCGGAATTTTATGAGTTGGGAATTGACAAGGTTTATACCTTGTCGGCGCTCCATGGCCTGGGTTTCGATGAGCTGATGCGGGATGTGGCCGCCGCGCTTCCCGCCGCAGTTGAGGCTAATGCCGAGGAAGAACCATGGATCAGGCTGGCCGTAGTTGGTAAGCCAAACGTGGGGAAGTCTTCCCTGGTAAATAAAATCCTGGGCTATGAACGAACCATTGTGAATCCGCTGCCCGGCACCACCCGGGATGCGATTGACACCCGCTTTACCGTGCATGGCAAGGACTATGTGCTGGTGGATACGGCCGGAATCAGACGCAAAAGCCGCGTCAGCCTCACACTGGAAAAATACAGCGTCATCCAGGCGGTGAAGACTATTGACCGTTGCGACATCGCCCTGCTGCTCATTGATGCGGAAGAAGGCATAACGGAACAGGACGCCAAGATTGCGGGCCTGATCTTTGAAAGAGGCGTGGCCTGCATCATCGTCGTCAACAAATGGGACAAGGTGGAGAAAGACAACCACAGCGTGGGCAAGTATGTGGAAGATATTCATGACGTCCTGAAATTCATGGATTTTTCCCCGATTATCTTCGTTTCCGCCCTGAGCGGCCAGCGGGTGGTCAAGATATTTGACCTCGTAGAGAAGGTTTATGAGCAATTCAACCGGAGAGTAAATACGGCGGAACTGAACCGGATAGTCAGCGAAATAGTGGCCCGAAATCCCCCGGCGCGCTATCAGGGGAAGGAGCAAAAGATCAGTTATGTGACCCAAGTGTCCACCCGGCCGCCGACCTTCATCTTCTTCGTCAAGGAACCCAAGGTGATCCATTTTTCCTATGAACGCTTCCTGCTGAACCAGCTCCGGGAGGCCTTCGGTTTTGACCAGGCGCCGATCAGGATTTTTTTCCGGCGGAAGAACATCAAGGAGTGATAATTGGGACGGTTGGAGAAGTAACTCATTTGGCCCCGTGTAAATTGTCATTGGGGTCGCTGTTAATTGTTAACGTGAACGCATGTACCTGACGGAATCAGAAATCGAAATCTTCTCAATGGATAACGTCCGGAAGGGTTGTAATCGCAAATTTACGAGACCCTGATCCGGGGATCAACCAGGGCGTAGGAGATGTCGGCGATGAGATTTCCCAACAGGGTCAGTACGGCGCCGATAAAGAGGATACCCATCACGGTGGGATAATCGCGTGACATCACCGCCATATAGAAGAGCTGCCCCATGCCCGGGATGGCAAAAATTGTCTCAAAAATCACACTGCCGCCGATCAGGCCGGGGACGGAAAGACCGAGGATGGTAACTAGGGGGAGCAGGGCATTCCGGAGGGCGTGCTTGTAAATCACTATCCATTCCGGCAACCCTTTGGCCCGGGCGGTCGTGATGTAATCCTGCCGGATCACTTCCAGCATGTTGGCCCGCATATAGCGCGAAAAACCGGCCAGTCCGCCAAAGGCCGAGAGCAGTACGGGCATGATCAGATGCTTGATCAGATCAAGGAAGGCCATGCCGGCGGGAAGGTATTCATAATTCAGGGAGCGGATGCCGGAAATCGGCAACCAGCCCAACTGCACCCCGAAAAGGATCATCAAAAGGAGCGCCAGCCAGAAGGTGGGCATCGCGAAGCCCGTGAAGACGAAGACGCTCGTTATTCTATCGAAGAAGGAATTCTGATGCACGGCTGAAAAGACGCCGATGGGGATGGCAATGATCATGATTAGTATCATGGAAAGTACGTTCAGGGAGATGGTGATCGGCAGCCGCTCGAGGATTTTATCGGTAACGGGCCGGTGATCGGAGGAAAATGAGGTCCCCAAATCCAGCACCAGGAGCTTCTTTACCCAGATCAGATACTGTTGGTGCAAGGGCTTGTCCAGGTCGTACATGGCCCGCAGACGTTCTTTCATCTCGGCCGATACGCGCGGATTCATCTGAGTTTCCATGTCCGTGGGAGAGCCGGGGGCCAGATGCATGACCACAAAGCAGATAATGGTGATCCCGATTAACAGGGGAATCATGAAGAGCAATCTTTTGACGATGTAACTGATCATCCAGGGAACTCCCGTTATGAATTCCGAATTTCATTTTTGCCTGTTCTGTCCGGCAGATCCATCATCTTGACGTTTAAGACGGTTTTCCAGAGGTCGGTCAGCGTATGAGGCTCCAGGGTGACCAACGGCGAAAGATTACGCTCGCGGAGCATTGCGAATAATTCCGTAAAAGGAAAATTTCCCTCTCCCACCGGGGCATGGTCGTCGGCTAAACCGCTGTTGTCATGTATGTGCAACTGACTCAGATAGGGGCCCATTGCTTCTATCCAGGTGGCAAAGGGGGCGCGGGAAAAAAAATTGCAGTGACCCGTGTCAAAACAAAAACGTATCCGGGGCGAAGCAAGCGCGCCCAAAAGCTCGGTCAGGGGTGCCGGGTCCGTTTCATAAACATTTTCCAGGGCAATGATCGTTTTTCCTTCTTCCGCCAGCGGTAAAAAATGGCTCCAGGTCTCGATGCTGTTTTCCAGCCAGGTCTGATTGTGGGAATCATAGTATTTTTCATCAAAGGAGGGATGGCAAACCACGGTCAAGGGGTGGAAATAAGGGACCAGGTCAAATACCTGCTGCAGGCGGTCTTCGGTAACTTGCCGAATTTTCGGGTCAATTGCGCCGGGCCGCAAGTCTATGAAAGGGGCATGAAAGGTGACCGCAAGCTCCGCCTCAGCAAGCCGTTTGGCCACCTCTAAAAAAACAGACTTTGGCCAGGTTTCCAGATCCGTGCAATTGAAGCTTATTTCCGGGTTGATTTTTTCCTTAATGACCAAGCTCAAATGTTCGGTCGTCAGGAGACGAAAAGGTACGTGGATCTGGACATTTTTTATTATCTTTTGCATGTTTCCTTTGCTTGTTATGGCGTTCAATACATGGTCACGGCTGCCCTTCTACCACAGCGGGTTGTTTTTCACAACCGCGATTGCGCCGGCCGGATTTGATTCGAGATTGACAGCCGGTGATTATTCTGCTACTGATTAACTGACGGAAAACAATAACTTATAATTAACAAATTAGCCCCTCCTGATGTCCGGAATTATTGTAGTCCGGTGGCCCGCAGGGGGATGGGAAGAGGTGGTGGTTTGGTGCAAAAAAATATTGATGCCAGAGAAATAGCCCTTTGGTGCGTAAATGCCGCGCTGGAGAAAAAGGCCAAGAATTTGACATTATTGAATGTAAAAGAAAATTCCGCTTTTACAGACTATTTTCTCATTTGTAGCGGCGCCTCGGACAGGCAGGCGCAGGCGATTGCCTCTTCCATCCGGGAGAAAATGAAAAAAGACGGGATACTCCCCCTGGGTGTGGAAGGTGAAAGTCACGGCCAGTGGATCCTGATGGATTATGATGACGTGGTTGTTCATATTTTTTACGAACCGGTACGGGAATTTTACGATATTGAAAGGCTGTGGTCGGAGGCGCCCCGCATGGAAGTGGACGAGAATGCCATCGAGTTGACTGCCCTGGACATAGGAATATAGGCGCAGACCTATTAATACTTAAACTTGCAACGGCCTTGTCAGGGGGTGGCAACATTGCCGAGTGTCCTTAAGTGCCTTGCCGATGTTGTCTTCCCTCCCCAATGTATGGCCTGCGGTAAGGTTTTGCGGGAAGGGAAGTTGTCTTTCTGCCCGGATTGCTTTTCACAAATAGAATTTATCCGTTCGCCCCTTTGCTCCCTTTGCGGCCAGCCTTTTTCCGAACCGGGGGAGGGCGATCATATTTGCGGAGACTGCTTGCTGGCGGCCCCCGCTTTTTCTATCGCCCGGGCTTTGGGGCAATATGAAAGGGTGCTGATGGATGTTATCCACCGCTTCAAGTACGGAGGCAAGACATCTTTGGGCGAACGACTGGGGGAATTTATGGCCGACTACAGCTATCCGTCGCTGGCAATTGCAGATTATTCGCTCATCATGCCCGTACCTCTGCATCCCCGCAGATTAAGACGGCGGGGATTCAACCAGGCTCTGATCCTGGCCCGGGAAATTTCCCGGCGCTTTTCCCTGCGGCTTGACTTTTCGAGCCTTCAGCGGCTTGTTTTCACGGAGCCACAGGTTGGCCTGGGCAAGGACAGGCGGGAACTAAACATCAGGGGGGCCTTTCAGGTTCCCGATGCCGGACGGATAAAAGGTGAGAAGATTATCCTGGTGGATGATGTCTACACCACCGGCAGCACAGTGAAGGAATGTGCGCTGGTACTAATGAAAAACAAGGCCGAGCAGGTGGCGGTATTGACATTGGCCCGGGCAACTTAGATAGTGACGACAGGGGGATTATATGGAAGGCAAGATATATAAACGGGAGGCATTAAAAACGGAGCTTTCGCGCCTCCGCAGGGAAGGCCGGAAAATCGTTTTTACCAACGGCTGCTTTGATATTCTCCATGTGGGTCACGTCCGGTATTTGCAGGCGGCCAGGAAAATCGGGGATGTCCTGGTACTGGCCTTGAACAGTGACTCTTCGGTAAGGTCCATCAAAGGTGAGAAACGCCCCCTGATCCCCGAACAGGAGCGCGCCGTTGTAGTGGCTGCCCTGGAGTCGGTTGATTATGTAACCGTCTTTTCTGAATCCACCCCGCTGGCCTTGATTGAGTATCTTCAGCCCGACGTATTGGTAAAAGGGGGCGACTGGGCGGCCGACCAGGTAGTAGGACGCGAAGCGGTGGCACAATGGGGCGGACAAGTAGTGATTATTCCATCAATAAAAGGAGCTTCGACAACAAACATCGTGGAAAAAATCAAGGCGGTCTACGGCGGTTGAAGAGAAATCTATGTCCCCGGCGCCAGTGGCATAGATTTCTCTTTACAAAAAAGGGCGCTTTAGGTATAGGGTCGAAAATTAATGTCTTTGCTAAAAGTTGCGGAAAAGCGAATTGTAGGAAAACAATAACCTGCCCACGAGGACGAACAAGATATGACGATGAATTCGGAGAAAATGGAATTTTTCAGGTCTATGTTGAATCAGAAGATCAATGATCTCTTGAGTGAAGCAGAAAAAACCGTTTCCGAAATGACCACTGGTAAAGATAATTTCCCTGACCCTAATGACCGGGCTTCTTTAGAGGCGGACAGGAATTTTGAATTACGCATCCGGGACCGGGAGCGGAGATTGATTCTGAAAATGCGGGAAGCCATCCAGCGTATTGATGACGGGGTTTTTGGCATTTGTGAATCTTGTGGGGGGCCAATATCTGAAAAAAGATTGATGGCCCGGCCGGTAACTGTTAATTGTATTGACTGCAAAACCAGAGAAGAAAAACTGGAAAAAATGAAGGGAGCATGAGGCTGCCGGACATTTTCCCTTCCGGACTGCATCCTCCTCTGATGGGTAAATTTCTTCAAGTAATCGTCAAAACGTTCCCCCCTGCCCTAATTCATAAATACACAGTAAAATTATCCGGTTCTGACAAGAGGAATCTCACGCATGTATGTTCGAGTTGCCGTCAATATACCCGCGGATAAAATTTTTTCCTACTCGGCGCCCGCAACGCTGGTCGGGGAAGCAACTATCGGCCGGCGCGTCCTTGTCCCGTTCGGTAAAAAGGTTGTGAGCGGCTATATTCTGGAAACCGATACGGTCGCCGATGTTGATAATATCAGGGATATTGCCGAATTAACAGACCAGCAACCTTTCTTCAGTGAACAGGATTTGCTTTTTTACCGCTGGATTGCCGGCTATTACCTTTATCCTTTGGGGAAGACGCTCTTTGATATCTTGCCTGGTGACGTTACGCCGAAGCAGGAAAAGGCGGTCGCGCTTGTTTCGGAGCCGCAAGATATCAAATTAGGAATTCGGCAGGAGCAGTTAGTTGATTTTCTCCGTCAGCAAGGGACTACCTTTGTTTCCGCCCTTAAAAAAGAGTTTAAGAATGCCCCTTATCTGGTTAATAGCCTGCAAAAAAAAGGAATCATTTTCCTCGAGGAGAAAGAGGTTTACCGTTGCTCGAAGGAATTGCCTGCCCTGGAGAGCCTGCCCGGCCGCATTATCTTAAACAGCGAACAGGAAAAAGCTGTCCAGGAGATTTTAGCGGGGCTGGCGGAGCGACGGTTTGCACCTTATCTGCTCCATGGCGTAACCGGCAGCGGCAAGACGGAAGTATATCTACGGGTAATAGAAAAAGTGTGGGAATTAGGGGGAGGAGTGATCTTCCTGGTTCCGGAAATTGCCCTCACCCCGCAACTGATGGCGCGGGTCAAGGGGAGATTCAAGGAAGAGGAGATGGCAGTAATACACAGCGGCGTTACCAAAAACGTCCGTTATGACCAGTGGCGGAGAATACAAAAAGGAGAAGTTAAAATCGTCATCGGCGCCCGTTCCGCCCTCTTTGTGCCGATGCAGGACTTGCGTCTGATTGTCGTTGATGAGGAACACGACGGGTCCTATAAACAGGATGACCGGTTGCGCTACAATGCCCGCGACATGGCGATTGTCAAGGCCAAATTAAGCGCCGCCGCGGTGGTTTTAGGTTCCGCTACGCCGGCCGTGCAAACTTATTTTAATGCCCGGAAGAAAAAATATCACTATCTGGCCTTGCCCGAAAGGATTGAAAGCAGGGCCTTGCCGGTAGTGAAAATAGTGGATATGAGAACCGTCCGGGATGAAAAAGCAGAGGTGCCGATTCTGGCCCCGACCTTGCGGGAGGCGATAGCCCATACCCTGACGGAAAAAAAGCAGGCGCTGCTCTTCCTGAACCGGCGGGGTTTTGACACGGTAGTGCTCTGTCCCGATTGCGGGTATGTTTTCAAGTGCCTGAATTGTGAGCTTACCCTCACCCATCATGCCGCCCTGGGTATTTTAAAATGCCACTGCTGTGACTACGCCATCAAGTTCAGGCCCTCTATCGGGGTCGTCACCACCCTTTGCCCCAGTTGCGGCGGGCGCCGTATCCGCAGTTTCGGCCTCGGCACGGAAAAATTGGAGGAGGAGGTAAAACGTATCTTTCCGGACGCCCGGATCGCCCGTATGGACAGCGATACCACTACCCGCCGCGGCGATACCGAAAGGATACTCCGGTCGCTGGCCAGGCAGGAAGTGGACATCCTCGTGGGCACGCAAATGATTACCAAGGGTCATGATTTCCCGCAGATCACGCTGGTGGGGGTGGTGGCCGCCGACCTCTCCCTGAATGTCCCCGATTTCCGGGCCGGGGAAAGGACTTTTCAGATCCTGACTCAAGTTGCCGGCCGGGGTGGCCGGGGAGATACGCCGGGTCTGGTTATTGTGCAGACGTTCAATCCCGAACACTATGCGGTCCGCAGGGCTCAGAACCACGATTATCACGGCTTTTATGAGGAGGAGATCAAGCTGAGAAGGAACCTTGTCTATCCTCCATATGCCAGGCTCGTGAATCTGCATTTCAGCAGCCTCAGAAAAGACCAGGGCCGCGTGGGTGTCGCAATGATCGGCAAGCTGGCGCGCAGTTTGGCCTTAACCGATAAGATGGACAAAAAGATCGAAATCCTTGGCCCGGCGGAGGCGCCGGTGGCCAAGTTAAGGGGCCGATATCGTTGGCAACTCCTCTTGAAGGGCGATGATATCAGGGCGCAGGTTTCCATTATTGATGCCATACGGGCGGAAGCGGTCAAACAGGGGCTGGAAGTCAAGGTTGACGTTGATCCCATGAATTTTATGTGAGGAAATTGCAATGTTCAGTACCATAATACTGGCGGCGGGCAAAGGGACGAGGATGAAGTCCGATCTCGTGAAGGTGTTGCATCCCCTTTGCGGGAAGCCGCTTTTGAGCTATGTGGTGGAGGCGGCCAGGTTGGTCGGTTCACAGGATATCTCTTTAATTGTCGGTTATCAGGCCGATGCCGTGCGGGAAAAATTCCCGGATGCGGGCCTCAATTTTATCGAGCAGCGAGAACTGCTGGGCACGGGGCACGCTGTGCTGCAGGCGCACGCAAGATTCGCGAATTATACGGGTGATATCCTCATCCTCTGCGGCGATGTCCCCCTGCTTCAGGCGGCCACAATACGTTCTTTATGGGCCTGCCATCGTCAGGAAAAAACAGCCGTTACCGTTTTGACCACGGTTTTGACTAATGCCACCGGCTACGGGAGAATCGTCAAGGGACCGGGTGGGAAGGTGGTAAGGATTGTCGAAGAACGGGACGCGACCGAGACCGAGAAAGAAATAAAAGAAATCAATACGGGGATTTACTGCGTTGATAGCCATTTCCTTTTTGATGCCCTCCGGAAGATTAATAACGAAAATGCCCAGCATGAGTACTATCTTACCGATATTATTGCCATTGCCCATAAAAGTGGCAAGGGGGTGTCAAGCCTCATTGCCGCCGATCACCGGGAAGTGATGGGGATCAATACACCGGAGGAATTGAGTGAAGCGCATCATTACCTGGAAAAACGGATGGGACCAAGTGCTGAGGACTAAGTGCTGAGTGCTGAGTAAAAACAAGTTAGTCCTCAGTCCTCAGTCCTCAGTCCTCAGCACTTTTTTTACTGGAGTTGTTGTAATGCAGATCGGCAATATTTTGCTGAAAAATAATGTTTGTCTGGCGCCGATGGCGGGCATAACCAATTTGCCGTTCCGGACGCTCATGAAAGATTTCGGTTGCGCCCTGACTTCTACCGAGATGATCAGCGCCAACGGCCTGACCAGAAATTCTACGCGGAGTTTTGAATATCTGAGTTCATCCTCGGTTGACAAACCACTGTCGGTTCAGTTGTTCGGTTCTGATCCGCTTGTTCTGGCCGAAGCAGCGAAGATTGTCACCGGACAAGGGGCCGATCTTATTGACATAAATATGGGCTGCCCAGCCAGGAAGATTGTGCGGAACGGCGCCGGTTCAGCCTTGCTGAAAAATCCGCTGCAAATTGGCAATATTATTAAAGCGGTAAGGGAGGCGATCCTGGTTCCATTGACGGTAAAAATCCGTTCCGGCCCCAGCCCCCGAGAGATAAATGCCCTGGAAGTAGCCCGCATCGCCGAAGACTGCGGCGCCGATGCGATTATTGTTCATCCCCGTACGGCAGATCAGGGTTTCGGCGGCCGGGCCGATTGGGACGTTATCCAGCAGGTAAAAGAGGGGATTAGGATACCTGTGGTAGGCAACGGCGACATCCGCCAGGCTGCCGACGCCTTGGGCATGATAAGTCATACCGGCTGCGATGGTGTGATGGTGGGCCGGGGCGCCCTGGGCAATCCCTGGC
Organism: Deltaproteobacteria bacterium; assembly: GCA_026388415.1. NCBI lineage: Bacteria > Pseudomonadati > Myxococcota > Myxococcia > Deltaproteobacteria bacterium. The sequence continues at coordinate 11,084 of JAPLJV010000062.1, forward strand.
TCATCGGTGAAATCATTGCGTGCCTGGCTGGTCGTGACCTGCCCCCCTGTCCATCCCTGCCGGAAAGGTTAAACGTCATCTCGCACCACCTGGATATGGAGCTGCAATATCATGGTGAAGCCTGGGGCAGCCGTAATTTCCGCAAACATCTCCTCTGGTACACCAAGAGTCTGCCGGGAGGCGCCAAATTCAGGAAACTGGCGGTTAATCTGAAAGGGAAAGAGTCCATCTTGGAAGAATTGCAGCGTTTCTTCCTTGCCGTTAAAAACCTGTGAGCAGGTGAAAGGCCCATACAAAAGGTCAGGGTTGATATGACAACTTCCTTGTAATAAAGCATACGGCGATTTTGAACGACGTGCAAACTTTCAACTCGTAATCATTGATTTTGTTTCCTCGAAAATTATGATATAGAGCGCCAGCTTGAGGAGCTGAGGCGGGATATTGCAGTTTGCAAATCCGCTAATGAGCTGATTGGAAAAATTGACCAGATTGAGCTTTTTGTTCAGCATGCCTGACACAGCCGATTTCTTGATCGAGCTTCAAAGTTCCAACATCGGCAGGATGTGAAAAATGACCGCTCCCCAGGAAATCACCGCGTTGGTTGAACATTTTACCCGGAACCGTGAATCCTATCAATCGGGTAAATACAACGAAACGCAACTGCGCCGGGAGTTTATTGATCCCTTTTTTAAAGCCCTCGGCTGGGATATAGACAATACGGCCGGTCATGCCGAGATCTATAAAGATGTAGTCCATGAGGATGCCATCAAGGTGGGCAGCGCCACCAAGGCCCCGGACTACTGTTTCCGCATCGGGGGAACGCGGAAATTCTTTGTGGAAGCGAAGAAACCCTCCGTAAACATCGCCACCAATGTCGGCCCTGCCTATCAGCTCCGGCGCTACGCCTGGTCCGCCAAGCTCCCCCTTTCCATCCTCACCGATTTTGACGAATTCGCGGTCTATGACTGCCGGATTAAACCGGACAAGAACGATAAAACCTCCACGGCGCGAATCATGTATCTGAACGCTCCGGACTATCTGAGCCGCTGGGCAGAGATCACTGCCATTTTTTCCAAAGACGCTGTATTGAAGGGCGCTTTTGATCGCTATGCCGATACGGCCAAGTTGAAGAAAGGCACGGCCGGGGTGGATACAGCCTTTCTCGGCGAGATTGAAACGTGGCGCGAGATGCTGGCCCGGAATATCGCCCTGCGCAATCCGCACCTGACCCAGCGGGAACTCAACACGGCGGTCACGGCGACCATTAATCGTATCATTTTCCTGCGCATCTGCGAAGACCGGGGCATCGAGACCTATGGACAGCTCATGGCCCTGCAGAACGGCGTCGGAACGTATGAACGCCTCATTAAAATTTACTACGCCGCCGACGACAAATACAACTCCGGTCTTTTTCACTTCCGTCCGGAGAAAGACCGTCCCGCCTCGCCCGATACGCTGGCGCTGAATCTGGCCGTTGATGACAAAACCCTGAAGGATATCTTCCGCAGCCTCTATTATCCCGACAGTCCCTATGAATTCTCCGTCCTGCCCGCCGATATCCTGGGCCAGGTCTATGAGCAGTTCCTGGGGAAGGTGATTCATCTGTCCGATGGGCACCGGGCGAAGGTGGAGGACAAGCCGGAGGTCAAGAAGGCAGGCGGCGTTTACTATACGCCGACCTATATCGTGGATTATATTGTCAGAAACACCGTGGGCAAACTGCTGCCCCTCGGAAATGCAGCCGATGCTGCGCCCCCCGGCAAAGAGCTCGGAACAACCACCCCCCGGCGGGCCGCCGGCATCCGCATCCTCGATCCGGCCTGCGGTTCGGGCTCGTTTCTGCTCGGCGCCTATCAGTACCTGCTGGACTGGCATCTGGTCTGGTACCTGGATAATGATCCGGAGAAGCGGCTCAAGGGCAAATCTCCCGTCCTCTGCCAGAAATCGGGCGGCGGTTGGCAGCTCACCACGTCGGAGCGGAAGCGCATCCTGCTCAACAACATCTACGGCGTGGACATTGACCCCCAGGCCGTAGAGGTCACGAAACTCTCGCTCCTCCTCAAGGTCCTGGAAGGAGAAAACGAACAGACACTGTTTAACCAACTGAAACTCTTCCATGAACGGGCGCTCCCCGATCTGGGCAACAACATCAAGTGCGGCAACTCCCTCATCGGCCCGGATTTCTACGACAATCAGCAGTTGGGCTTCTTTGACGACGAGGAACGGTACCGGGTCAATGTCTTCGATTGGGATAAAGAATTTCCGGAGATTATGAAGGCTGGCGGTTTTGATGTCGTGATCGGGAATCCGCCCTACATCCGTATCCAGGCGATGAAGGAGTGGGTGCCTTGGGAAGTGGAGTTCTACAAATCACGCTACGCCGCTGCAAGCAAAGGAAACTACGATATTTATGTTGTTTTTGTGGAAAAGGGATTGACGCTTTTAAACAGCCGCGGTCTGCTGGGATTCATCCTGCCCCACAAGTTCTTCAATGCCCAATATGGAGAACCTCTGCGGGCTCTGCTGTCCTCAGGCAACCATCTTTCCGGTATCGTTCATTTCGGAGATCGTCAGGTGTTCGGCGGTGCCACAACCTACACATGCCTGTTATTTCTCGATAAAGGCGGTAGTAAAAACTTTCAATTTATGAGAGTTGATGACCTTGAACGCTGGCGGAGCAATGGCCAGAGTGCGAAAGACACAATACCAGCCGCCCACATTTCTGCTGCAGAATGGAACTTTATTGCCGGTCCGGGGAAAGGGTTACTGCATAAGCTTCAACAACTGCCCGTAAGGCTTGAAGATGTTACCAACCGCATCTTCCAAGGCATTAAAACGAGCGCTGATAAAATATATATTCTTGAAAAACTTGAACAAGCGCCTCATCGTGTAAAGGTCTATTCACGAGAGAAAAATAGCGCCTACTGGCTTGAACCTGAGCTTCTTCATCCTTTGGTAAAAGGCGGAGACAGCAAACGATACCATCTCTCCCGCACCGCCCGATTCATTCTTTTCCCCTACGCAAAACAAGGGAATGACCTCACCTCGTTGATCCCTGAAAACGTTTTGAAAGACCGATATCCGCTCACTTGGCAATATCTTCTTGATAACAAGATCTATCTTGAAAATCGAGAGGATGGCAAGATGAAAGGGGCAAAATGGTATGGTTATGGACGCATACAGGCCTTAGATGTAATGCCTCTCGCCAAGATATTTACTCCCGACATTGCTGCCCAGGCAGCATTTTCCCTCGATGAAAGGGGCGACGTATTTTTTACCGGTGGCGTAGCCGGGGGGTACGGCATCCTTGTTTCTCCTCAGTATTCCCGTGAGTACGTTTTGGGGCTTCTCAACAGCAAATTGGCAGAATGGTTCATCAGGCAAACTGCTGCTCAAATGAGGGGCGGTTACTACAGTTATGAATCCCGTTTCATAAGCAAGCTTCCCATACGGTGCCTTGATTCTACCAATCCCGCCGACCAGGCCCGTCACGACCGCATGGTGGCGCTGGTTGAACAGATGCTTTCCCTGCACAAGAAACTGGCCGCGGCCCAAACGGATCATGAAAAAACCAACCTCCAGCGCCAGATTGACGCCACAGACTCCCAGATTGACCGTCTCGTTTACGATCTCTACGAACTCACGGAAGAGGAAATCGGGATCGTGGAAAAGGGATAATTAGTGGCTGTCCCCAATTATCAATTATAAGGCTATGAAGACCTTGACATCCCAGCGATTGACTTTACGACCCCTTCGGGAAGGGGAGGTCGCCATGATCTGCTCGCTTCTCGGGGACGCGAAGACGATGTCGTATCTCTTCGCGGGTCGTGCCATGAACAAGACAGAGGCACTCGCTTTCATTGACGTCCACTTCACCTCGGAGAATGAACCAACCGGAATGGGTGTACTTATTGACCACCGCTCCTCGGAACTTGTCGGCTTCGCAGGAATAATCGCAACCTCGTGCATTGGGCAAGAAGACTATGAATTCGGATTCGTTGTCAAGGAGCAGTTCCGAGGGAGGCGATACGCTACCGAGATTGGCTGTCAGCAGATCGTGTATGGTCTCGAAGTTCTCGGGTTGCCTCGCATACTTGCCCTTGCTCACCCCAACAACCAGCCGTCGCTCACGGTTATTGAGAAGCACTTGGAGATGGTGCGCGTCGCGACTATACCGGCTACTCACGAACGTGGCGATCGGGATGTGTTCTGTCGCGAGAGATGCCATGGTGCCTGGTAGAGCCGGTTTGCATGCTTAAATATGCTTCAGAGTAAGGTGAATCGAATGCTACGAATGGAACCACGAACAGCGTCAAAAAGAAGGGTCTTTTTTGTTCTCGGCTGGCTGGGGATGGTAATCTATTTTACACAACGATGGGTCTTAGGACCCCTCATACCCCCGCTCATGCAGGATTTTTCTGTTAACAGGACCACTCTCGGTATAGTCGGATCAGCATCCCTCTGGGGATACATGATAACTCCGATTATTGCCGGCTTGCTATCTGACCGGTTTGGCAGGAAGCGTCCGGTACTCTTTGGTATTCTCTGTTTTTCCACATTTACGGTTGTCTCCGGCCTGGCAATGAACCTTGGACAGCTCTTTGCGGCCCGGTTTGTGACAGGAATAGGGGAGGCTTTTTTCGTCATATCCCTTATAGCATTTACCATTGAGATGTTTCCTGAAAGGCCCGGGTTCTACCTTACCTTAATGGTTTCGGGTAATTCTCTGGGTTGGTTCGCTGGTCCGGCGCTGGCAGGATGGCTACTCGATCTTACCGGAAGTTGGAGATGGCCCTTCATTTGTACCGGTATCATCGGACTTGTTATCTTTGCCCTGCTTTTCTGGTTTTGGCCGGAGGAGAAAAAAAGGCAATCACCGCCAGGTCACTTTTTTGATCGCACGATACTGAGAAGAAATAATCTATTGATGCTCCTGCTTCTTTCTCTTACCGGCGCATTTCAGATTGCCACTGAGTTCGGTTTCACCATGTGGTATCCCGTTTTCTTAAAGACTGAACTGCTTATGACTGCTACAACTGCGGGCCTCATTGCCGGACTCTTTGGAATCGGTCAATTTTTCGGTCGGCCTATTATGGGGCTGATTTCAGACAGGACCGGATACCGCTTGGTTGGAATAGTGGGCAGCGTGATTCAGGGCATCTCGCTTATACTTGTTCTTTCCGCAGCGACCCCCTATTCAAGAGTCCTTTTTACGTTACAGGCAGGCTTCTTTGGTGCTGCTGTCATGGGCGCCCTCTTGACATACACGGGCCTCATATTCCCTTCCTTCAAGGGCCTGGCTCTCGGGATCATAATTACATTTGGTTATTCTACGGCTTCCTTTGCCCCCATTGCCATCGGTTATCTCGGTGACCTTTACTCGGTTTCCACTGCTCTTTGGCTGGTTTGCGTGCCCACTGCATTCTTGGCAGGCGCCCCGTTTTTCGCGTCCTATCTTATACAAAAAACAAAAAAAGATTTTTGATTATAATTGGGGACAGCCACTCATTTCATACCTTCTTCACCTGTTACCGATAGCCAAGAATAATTAGTGTCTGTCCCCAATTATCCAATTATCAAATGATGAACAATCATTTTTACCTTGTAAAATTAATTTATAAAAAGTATAACACCCTTGTGTTTTTAATTATTGTAATTAAATAAGGTGTTCAATGCGTAGATTCATTGATGAAGAACTCCGGCGGTGGAAGGACGGAACACGGCGTAAACCGCTGATATTGAGAGGGGCGCGGCAGGTCGGTAAAACCTGGTCGCTGAAGGAGTTCGGGGAAAACCGGTTCGAATCCCTCGCCCTGGTGGATCTGGAGCGCAATCCCCCCTTGCGCAGGCTGTTTGATGGCGATATCGGCGCGGCGCGCATCTGTTCCGACCTGGAAGTGCTGCTCCGACAGAAAATAACGCCCGGAAAAACCCTCCTTTTCTTCGATGAAATTCAGGCCTGTCCCCGTGCCATAACCGCCCTGCGCTATTTTTACGAGGAAATACCCGATCTGCATGTCGTGGCCGCCGGATCTCTTCTGGAGTTCGCGTTCAAGGAGGCCTCCTTTCCTGTCGGGAGAATCCAGTTTCTCAATCTCTATCCCCTCTGCTTCGCCGAATATCTGGAGGCAATCGGCAATGCTGCCGCAGCCGCCGTCGTTCTGGGCAATCCGGGCGATATAACCCCCGCCGTACATGAACTTCTCCGTAACGAACTGAAACGCTATTTTTTCATCGGCGGAATGCCGGCGGCTGTCAAGGCTTTCGCGGAAAGCGGCTCTTTGCGTGACGCCTTCGTGGTCCAGGGAGAGATTGTGGAATCGTACCGGATGGATTTTGCCAAATACACCCCCCAGGTTGACCGTTACTGCCTCGACTCGGTCTTTACCTCGCTGGGGCAGAGTGTCGGACAACAGATAAAATATGCGCGGCTTGGCGAAGGGTATGCCAACCCGACCCTGAAGAAGGCTTTCGAGGCGCTCTGTCTGGCGCAGGTGGCGCGCAGAATTCCCTCCGCCGATGCCTCCGGCCTGCCGTTGGGGGCGAGCGCTTCGGCAAAAATATTCAAAGCGCTGCTGCTGGATGTGGGGCTGATGCGTTTCCTGTCCGGCATGCCGGATGATGTGGAGTATGCCAGGGGCGATTTGCTTGCCATCTATCGCGGCGCTATGGCGGAACAGTTCGTAGGGCAGGAGATGCTCGTCTCGCAAAACGGGAGCCTTTATTATTGGGATCGGCAGGCGAAAAGCAGCTCCGCCGAGGTGGATTATCTGATCGTTCTGAATGGCAGAATTCATCCGGTGGAGGTGAAAAGCGGCGCCACCGGCAGCCTGAAAAGCCTGCATCTGTTCCTGACCGCGTACCCGGAGTGCGGCAAGGCGCTGGTCTTTTCCGACCGACCCTATGCCGATCTGCCTGAGCAGAAAATCACCTTCATGCCGCTCTACAGCGCCTATGAGGCGAGCGGGGGGCGCGAGACGCCGGACACACTCTGAAGCGACAGAGCCTCTATTCCGGTCTATTTTTCCCGGCGAATCACATGCACTGCCGTCGCTTTAAAAGAAACGGTAACATCTTTACCTTCCCGGAGAGCAAGGCTTTCCAGCGATTGTTGCGTTACATAACTGGCCAGAAAAAATCCACAATCAAGATGTAGCTTAAAGAACGGCCCCTGGGGAACAATCTTCACGATTTTTGCCGGCAAATTGTTTCTGACGCTCGTTCCCTGCATGGCACTATCTTGAGAAATAATAATATGTTCCGGTCTGATGCAGCAAATAACCTGCTCGCCGACCCCTACTTTGCCAAGGGCCTCAATGGCATGACCGGCAACGGAAATGACGAATGAACCGTCAGTGACTGTCAGCACTTCGCCGGAAAAAACCGTTTCCATCCCCACAAAAGAAGCCACCACCTCATTTACGGGGTGATTCATGACTTCATGACAGGCGCCGATCTGCACGATCCGGCCGCCATCCATCACCGCGAGCCTGTCTGCCAGCCGCAGCGCCTCCAGGCGATCATGAGTGGCCAGGATAGCCGTGGTCTTTGTTTGCCCGAGGATGCTATGCAGATCATCAATCAGGGAATCGCGGCTCGGCGCATCCAGATTGGCGAAGGGCTCATCGAGCAGAATCAGCTCCGGCTCCGTGGCAAAAGCACGGGCGAGATTAGTGCGCTGTGACTCGCCTCCCGACAGCTTGCGGGCATCGCGCTTGAGCAGATGGGTTATCTTGACGAGTTCTGCATATTTGGATACCCGTTGCTCGATTTCCGCCCTGCCCTGCCGACGTATCTTGAGACCGGCCGCCACATTGTTGAAAACAGTCGTATTGAGCAGCAATGGTTCCTGGAAGACTATCGCCAGCCGACGACGATAAGGCACCGTCATTTCAGGCGTTGAAATATCCTGTCCCTTAAAGAGCAATTCGCCCTGTGCATATTTCAGCAGGCGGGCCAGGGTGAGCAGAAACGTGGACTTGCCGGCGCCGTTCGGTCCGAGGATGGCCAGGGTTTCTCCCTCTTCCAGAGTGAAATGGGGAATCTCCAGTACGGCAATATTGCCCCTCAGCACCTGCAGATTGTTGGCCGTCAGTAAAGTCATGCTTCCTAGCCCCGATGAACGGGATAAGTAAATTTACGAAATTATTTCTTGCCGTAAGTATGCAAGAAATAATTTCTAATTTTCTAACGCGGCCTTTCCCGCTGCTGGATCAGGGTAAGAACCAAATTAATGAGAAAAACAAATAATAGCAGGATGATGCTGAGGGCAATCGCCATGTCGAAGTTCCCCCGCCCTGTTTCCATGACTGTCGCTGTCGTCAATACCCGGGAATAGCCCTTGATGTTGCCGCCGACCATAATAGAGGCGCCCACTTCCGAAATGACGCCGCCAAATCCGGCCATGACGGCAGCCAGCAGAGGCAACCGGGCCTCGCGCATGAGAATCCAGAGCATCTGGAGGCGCGTCGCCCCAAGGGCCAGAATCTGCAGACGGAGTTTTTTGGGCAGGCTTTGCATGGCGGCCAAGGTGATACCCATGACAATCGGCGTAGCAATAATCGCCTGGGCAACGATCATGGCCGCCGGCGTATAGAGTAATTCCATAAAACCGAACGGCCCGTTCCGCCAGAAAAAAACCGTGACAAAAAGCCCCACCACCACGGGTGGCAGGGCCATGCCGGCATTGATGAGACTGACCAGGAGGTTCCGGCCCGGGAATTCCGTCAAGCCCACCACCGTTCCGCAGGATATTCCCAGGCACAAGCTTATCATTGTTGCCGTACCAGACACCTGGAGCGAAAGCAACGTAATGCCGAGTACTTCCCTATCCAGCGAAAAAAGAAGCTGCAACGCCTTCAGGAAACCATCAACAATCAGATCCATTATTTACCCAGATCCTCAACCTTTTTGCCGGCATCGGGGAAAAAGAGCGGCGCGCCGAACTTGTCTGTGCCAAAGGTTTTGACCACTTCCTGGGTTTCCCGGGCCACCATGAAATCGGCAAAGGCCTTGCTGCCCGCGACATTCACTTTGGGCCACTTCGCCGGATTAACTTCGATCACATGGTAAATGTTCAAGAGAATGGCATCTCCCTCATTGAGGACCTCCAGACCCAGAGTTTTCTTCAGGGCCAGATAAGTTCCCCGATCCGTCAGCGTATAGCCCTTCTTTTCGGCGGTCACATTCAAGGTCTGTCCCATCCCGAGACCGGTCTGCTGATACCATTTTTCCTTTTCCGGATTGGTAGCAGCCGTTTTCCAGACTTCTTTTTCCTTGGCATTGGTGCCGGAATTATCACCCCTGGAGAGGAACAGCCTGGTGGCGGCGGCAATTTTCTTAAAGGCTTCCGGTGTGGACTTTATCCCTTTGATTTTGGCAGGATCTTCCGGGGGACCGACAATCACAAAGTCGTTATGCATGACTAAGCGGCGATTGATTCCGAATCCGTCAGCCACAAGCTTCTGCTCGGCAGCGGGCGAATGGACCAAAAGCACGTCTGCTTCACCCTTTGCTCCCATCGCCATGGCCTGCCCGGAACCCACAGAGATCGTCTTGACAAAATAGCCTGTCTTCTTCTCAAACAGGGGAATCAAGACATCGAGCAGCCCCGTATCCTGCGTACTCGTCGTAGTCGCCAGCACGACAGTCTTCTGCTCGGCAGCCTGTAAAGTTCCGGATATACCGGACATAAATAGGATAGAAACAACGAGTGCCAAGATTATTTTCCCTACTAAACCTGTTTTCATTACCTACCTCCATTAAATGGTCTGAATTATGAGCTAATTACAAAACTCATGTTCCCCCCCTTGACGGGAGGGGGTTAGGGGGCGGGTGAAGCTGCAACATGCTGATTTCATGACAACCTCCCCCCCACCCTAACCCTCCCCCGCCAAGGGGGAGGGGATTTTGGGTACTTTCGCAATTAGCTCAACGTTTTAAAGCTTGCCATTCCCGGGAATTGGCAAAGAACAGCGGCGCGCCATACTTCTCTTTGCCGAAATCGCTGATGATCTTCTGACCCTTGCCGGGATCGGTCAGCCATTTGACGAAGGTCAGGGCGATATCATAATTGACCCGCGGGAATTTTTGCTTACTGACCGGGATCAGGCTGATGAAATTAAGCAAATCTTCATCATTTTCCACCAGGATCGCTAATTGAATTTCCTTTTGCAGGGTCATCTGCGTTGCCCGGTCAATGACGGTGTAGGCCTTTCTCTCATTGGTATAGCGGAGAGTCGGGCCATTACCGGCGCTGCCCTTTTCGTAAACGACATACCAGGCGCCCGCCGGTTTAAGGCCGGCCTTGCCCCACAATTCCATCTCGGCCACATGGGTGCCTGATTTATCACCGCGACTGATAAAGAGGCTGCCCGTTTCCGCGATGCGCTTCAGGGCAGCGGTGGCCGTTTTCATACCTCGAATGCCCGCCGGGTCGTCAGCCGGTCCCATGATGACAAAATCGTTATACATCAAAGGGATACGTTCCGTGCCGAAACCATCCTGGACGAACTTTTCCTCCAGAGACTTGGCGTGGACGAGTACCAAATCAATATTGCCATTTTTAGCAAGTTCCAAGGCGGCGCCGGTACCTGAACCTATATGGCGCACCCGGATTCCCGTATCTTTCTCAAATGCTTCCTCCAAAGCCCCCACGATGCCCGCATCAACCGGCCCGATCGTACTGGAAAGCAGAATAAAATTATCTTGTTGAGATGATTGAGGTTTACACAGGCCAGCGCATGATAAACAAAAACACAGTAAAAGCAACAACCCGCCGACAAATATCTTTTTCATGTTCAACTCCTTAATTTATATGGAAATCACCCCCATCCTCCCTTTACCAAAGAGGGGTTAAGAGGGGGGGTTAATTAATAGAAAAAACAATTTTACCTGATTTGTTAAAATCGTAGTTGCCCAGGTTAGCCACTCGCGCCCGGAAACCAGCGGAGTTGAGAATTTCTACCAGGGCCTGGATGCCCTTTTCAAAAAAGACCTTCTTATTGAGGATCATGTCAAAGCTTTCCCTGGTAATGGGCACAAAGCCAAGACCCAATAGTTGGGAAATGGCGCTGGTGGCGATTCCCACATCGGCTTCCTTGGAAAGGATGGCCAGCCCAACTTCAAAATGGGTAAAAACCTCCTTTTCGTAGCCATCTATGCTGCCACCGGGAATTCCGAGTTTTTGCAAGTGATAATCGAGCAGCACCCGTGTACCGGCGCCCTGCTGCCGGTTGATGAACCTTGCCCCCTTCCCGGCCAGGTCGGCAAGAGTCTCAATCCCCAAAGGATTGTCCGGCGCCACGATAAATCCCAATTCCCGGCAAAAAAGATTCACCACCACTGGATCTATATTGGACAGAAGCGTGGGTATAAAGGGAATATTGTATTCTCCGGTCTGGGGATCAAAAAGGTGCGACCAGGCAATATCCGTATACCCCTTGTCGAGGGCCTTAAGTCCATCCGTACTGCCGGTATTGGCGGAAAATATATAGAATTCCGGATATCGGTTTCTGATGTGCGTCTGGAGAATATCCAGGATCGGATCATTGCTGCCCGCCGCCAGCAGCGCGCCTTCAATCCGCTTCCCTTTCTGCCGGGCCTCACCGAGCCCCTTCTGGGCGCTGGCGGCAATCCACTCATCAATCAAATTTTTCGGGAAAACCCATTTGCCGGTAATCCGTGTGGCAGGAACTTTTCTGTCCTTGATCAACAAATAAACCTGTTTTTCATGGATCCCCAGGTACCGGGCTACTTCTTTCGTGTTCATCAGCTCTTCGCTCATGTGCGCCCTCCCCAATTTTCGGGTATCATAAGCCCAGTATCAGGAAAATGTCAAGGATATATGCCACAATACATAACCAATTATTACTGATTATTACCAATACTAACGAAGGGTGTGGTCAATGATTTTTCCTATTGACACAATCGGCAATTAATAGTACTATTTTGTAACTTACAGTAATATTGAGTAAGAATAGATTATATTTAGGGAGGGATCAATAACATCCATGAACAGCGAACCGAATAATTATGGCGTAAATAAGCTACTCTATGGACAAGGCGCATCTACGGAATTCACGCAAAATGGTGTCGATATCCATAGAAATAAAGTAAAACTGGAGATCTTCGGTGAAGAAATGATCGAGAAAATCGTCGTAATGAGCGGCAATAGCGGCAGGGCCTATCTTCCGCCCGGATGGTTTGGGCATAAAGTAAAAATCGTGCGAATTGACTAATTTTATGAATGAAAACCCTATGACGGTACCCGTCACAAAGGATAATGAAAATCTCCCCTAACCCCTCCTTGCCAAAGAGGGGAATCGTAAAATCCCCCTTTAGCAAAGGGGGAGTAAGAGGGATTTGATATGTATTTTCAGGTGAAAACCCTATCCCCGACACCCACATTATTTATCATTGATATTAACCGATCAGAGGGATGTCATACCTCCGGCAATCCTCTACCGCCCTGACGGTTGCAGCGGTTTCACCGCAATAGCGATCCGTGTCACACCTCCCTGCCGGATCGCATCCATAAGTTCAACGACGCTCCCGTGTTCCACGGAACGGTCGGCATTGATCACTACCGAGACCTCGCTCCCCGTCGCCTTCCACCGGATAAGCCGTGCGGCAACCTCATGCAGCGATCCTATTTCCTCCTTGTCGAAAAGGAGTTTCCCTTCTTTCGTGAGCGTAAGAGTCACTACCTGACGGAGTTCATCCTGCGCAGTAGCCGCGTGGGGGAGATTGACCGGAAGCCCTCTCTGCATAGTCATGGAGAGGGTGGCAACCATGAAAAAGACGAGCAGAAAAAACATCGTGTCAATCATGGGGATGATCTCGATACGCGCCTTTTTCGGTTGTTGCCGTCTGAGTTTCATTGCCCCTGCTCCTTTGAGGAGGTGTTCAACGCACCATCGAGACGTGTCGCCCACACTTCGATAACGTCCGTTTCCCGTTCCACGTTTGCCAGAAAGTAGTTGTAGGGGATGAGGGTCACTACTGCGATAGCAATGCCGGTGGCAGTGGCGATAAGCGCCTCGGCCACGCCGCCTGTCACCGCGTGAGGCTGACCCAGACCCGCTGCCGACATGACATTAAATGACTTGATCATACCTATGATAGTGCCCAATAAACCTAAAAGGGGCGACAGGGTGACAATTGTGTCCAGGGCGACCAATCCCCGCTTCATGGCAGCAACCTCGGTGATAGCCGCTGCCTCCATGCTGCCTGCTTCAAGGGGGTGCATTATGCCGGTTGAAAGCACTTTCATTACAGGTAATGGTGGCAGCTTCGATCCTTTCGTTTCATCGGTGATACGCAAGGCCTCTGCGAATAATCCTTTCCTGACAAGCCCGATCACCTCTTCAGCGCGGTTTTCACAGCCGATACCTCGGAAAAAGAAGAACCTTTCGATAATGATAGTCACCGTAACCAACGAACAAATCGCCAAGGGAAGCATTATCCATCCACCCTTTACCAGTATGTACCACATAATCTCTCCTTCAATATTCTCCGCCTCCGGTCACATAACCGGCAACGCCTTGCAAGTTACGACAGCGATAACGAGGCTCTCATCAATCTCTCAGGGCAAATCGTACGGGCAGTGTCGCCCTTGAGGTCACCGGCACACCTTTTCTCTTCGCCGGCAGGAAGGTTGATCTCTTCACCGCCTCGATCGCTGAAAGGACAAACATTTGATCGGAGGTCTCAACCACATCAATCTTCTGTAATTCACCCTTCTCATTGATGACAATCAGGAGTACGACCCTTCCTTCCTTTCTCAGCCTCCGGGCAACAAAGGGGTATTCAGGCATCGCACGGTACACAAACTGGGGCCCATCAGGTTGACCGAACGCTGCGTCCACAGAATCTCCGCTCCCCCCTGCCCCCGTGCCGGAAGCTCCAGCATTGCCTGACAAAGACGCTGCTGAGCCGCGACCGCCCCCGGTTCCCAATCCCACCGTGCCTCCACGAGTCGCCAAACCAGATATAGCCACACCACCCCCGTTCCCAGGGTCTGGTCCAGGAGTCAATTGGGCAATGATCCGTTCATCAAGGACATTTCCACCGCCGGGAGGAGCATTTTCCTTATCTGCGCGCTTATCCTCCGGAGGAGGAATATCGGGCCGCGGCTTATCATGAATTTCCGGGACAAATTCCCGTCGTGCAGGCTCTTGGGCAACGACGAGCGGCTTCGCGAGTGGACGGGTAGGTGCCGGAATGATCTCCTGTCTCATCACGACGACTTCGATTACCCTGTCCACCCGATCCTGCACCTGATTCGAAATAGGCAGGGCCAGGATTGCGGCGTGCAAGAGTACCGCCATGAGGGCATATTTTATCCAGGCATGCTCAGCGACCAATCGGAATTATCCCTTTAGTATAAGTTACAAACCAGGCTATTGCTTCAAGGCGGCGCCAAGGGTAACGAGGCTCGTGTCTCCGGGGTCCGTCCCGATGACGGAGAGCTACGGTTTTACCGCCGGCGAGACGACTTCTATCTTGCCCACCGCCTTTATGTCCCGGTCCGCCGACAGGTCATCGGGAGGCAGGAAGAGAAACCTGCCGTCCTCGTCCAGGGGCTTACCATTGAGGCTGTCGGCGACCATAATTCTTTCGCCCAGGGGCGCGAGAAAGATCTCCCCGTACGAGAAGAGCGCCCGGTAACCGTCCGGTGCGCTCACGAGAATCGCCACATCCTGCTCCTGGCCTACATCGGCCTTACCGAGAATCTCCCGCAAGGAAACACCGCCGTATCTCTTCAGTCCGTGATACCCCCGCCCATCCCCCACTACTTTCGCCAGTACTTCCGTGCGGTGGTACGACGAAAGATCGTTGATCTCGACCTTTTTTCCTTTGCCGTTGCTGACGGTAAACTGCGGAGAAAAGAGTTTTTTCATTTCCTTCTTTTCGCTCTGTCCTTTCAGATCAACGACTTCGATACTGACCACATCCTCCAGACTTCGATCCGTAAAAAAATCATTCGCCACGACCAGTTTGGGAAGGGCGATCTTGCGGGTGAGCTGGTTTAAGATTGGCTGATAGAAATTGCTTCCATGGCACTCTCCACAGTTCTTATGATGGGGTTGAATGGGCACAGCCGCAGTAGCGATGATCACGTCACCGGGATTTTTGTAAAATAACTCACCCCAAGAGAGGACGGTCTTCTTGCCATCCTTGTTCCTCACAACCACGGCGAGATCTATCGGTTTTTCAAATAGCGATTTCCCCTTCTGGACAGTAGCAAGTTCCAGAAGTGTCCGCAGCGAAACCCCCCGGTAGGTGAAGACGCCATGGAACTGGCGGTCACTGGTAATCTCATTGAGCCTGACGGACAGGGACTCCATTTTCACCAGGTCTTCAAGGCCCAGGTTGATGGGCTGCCTGACGGCGCCCCCAATTGTCAAGGCCGATGCAGAAATGATTCCCATAGTCAAACAGGCAAGCAAGGCGATCATTGTGATGATCATGCGTTTGGTCATGTGTCGTTCCTCTTCCTTTCTTTTGAACCGTTGCTGTTAATACTCAAACTTCACACCCGCATAGAGATTTCTGCCGGGAGCGGGGAACCCGACCTCTTGTTCGTAGTCCTTATCGAGCAGGTTTTTGGCGCCGAAATAGGCCTCGAAATTTTTGAAAAGTGTCTTGGATATCCTCAAGCCCATAATAAAATAGTCGCTCGTAGTTAGAATAGCCAGGGCTGGACTGGAGCCTGTCGGCAACTGACCGTACATTTGACTCACGTATAAGCCGTTAAAATCAATTTTGGCCTTCACAACCGGAACCATATAGGCGATGCTCAAATCTATTTTGTGTTGAGGTATGAAGGTAACATCATCATTGACCCGTCCCTCGCTTTTATTGGCGGCCTTATTGTAGGTATAGGCAGCCCGTAAAGTCAAATCACCTGTCGGATAAACTTCGCCCACCACCTCGGTGCCGTAAATAAAAACACTCCCATAGTTGATGTAAGGCGAGGTCGGGCCGGGTGCATCGCGTGAAATCAGGTCCTTGACATCATAGACGAAAAATGATGCTTCCCCACGGGCATACTGAGTGATGGCACGAGAGATGCCGACCACATAGTTGGTGCTCTTCTCGGGTTGCAAATCGGGGTTGCCGCTACTGCTGGAATAAAGCGCCGAGAGGGTCGGAAAGCGGATTTTTTGCGCCCAGGAGGCATAGACCCTGGTTCCGTCATCAAAGGTATATGTGGCCCCCACCATGGGGTTTACCTTATTGCTATCGGGGGTAGTGAGGGTCTTCTGGGAGACGAAATCGCCGACGGCGGTTGTGGCTGTTGCGGTTGTTACGGTGACATTCTGGTTTGATTTTGCCACATCGAACCAATCGTAGCTCACCCCAGCCACCAGCGAGAGATTCTTGGTCGGGTTATATTCATTCTCTACGCCCAGCGATCCCGTGTATGAGTCGGCTTCCTGAAGAGGCAAATAGGCATCGGCCCTTTCTTCATGCTGATCACGGCGATAATGCGCTGAAAATTTGAGGGTGTCCGTCTTGGCCAATTTGATGTCCGACATGAGAGAAGCGCCGAGCATATTATCCTGGTAACGGCTTGTGGAGAGGAATCCGGAGTAGTCGGGATTTCTAAATGAATCATAATCGTCAACATGTTCGTGGTAGAAGAGTTTTCCCTTCACCGTGAACCGGCCACCGATCTGCTGTTGTCCGCTCAGATCCATACCCCAGTTGTCATCCCTGGGCATGCGCGATAACTGCGAAAAGGCCGGGCGCGCCGTGAATACCCGGTTGCTGTCATCCAGGATCGAAGCCGGAGCGCCTCTCTCCGTGGTAATATAGTGAAAATTTACATAATATTCAGAACCCTTGGTCGGTTCAACACCGACCTTAGCCCATACTCCGTCCATTTTCATGTCGGCATTGTTGCGTACATTCCCGTCTTCAAGAACGGTAGTAACATTGGGAGGAGGAGTATATCTTATTCGCGTGGGGTGGGAGACAAAGTCTTTGGACAGATACCACCCTTTTGATTCCTGGTGGTCATAGCTCACCCAATAATTATACTTGCCCACCTGCATCCCGTTCCACGCGGTAAACCTTCTGGCTTCGTAGTCGCCAACTTCCATCGCTAACCCGAGAGACGGCTTCGTCCCGGCTTTCTTGGTAACAATGTTGATGACCCCGGCGATGGCATTGGGCCCGTAAAGAACCGACGAAACGCCTTTTTGCACTTCAATTTTTGCTATGTTGCTGGCCGGGATACTGCCCAAATTGAGACTGCCGTAATTTGTTTCATAATAAGGAACCCCATCAATCAAAACGATAGCCTTATTCTGATTCAGGCCGTGGATATATACCGTGGGCTGATTCTTGCGGCCTGTTGTTACCGTAACACCGGGAACATAGGTGAGCGCCTCAGCTACCGTCTGGCTGTGGGTCGCTTCAATCTGTTCCGCGGTGATCTCCGTGGTCTGTGTCGCCTCCCACGACGTAGGGAGTTTATCTCCCGTTACGTACAGTTCCCCCAGGCTGAATGCTTCATAATCCTTCTTTTGGGCTTGGCCCTCAGCCGCCCAGGTTGCAGGTGAGGCTAATGCAATAACGAATAGACCGAGAACCAAACTTAACAATTTTTTCATACGCTCCTCCTTAATACTGATTTTCGCCTGAATATTTTTGAACCGCTTATAATCACATCACAGCTTTTTCTAAAACCAGATTCTTCTTTTGTCAAGATAAATTATTACTTTTTACTACTATTAACTACAATATCATCAAAATTCATACTGTTTTGTCATTGTGCGGAGGTCTTTCAGGAGCGGGGAGCAGGCCCGGCGATGTACACCGGATGCCGTTTCGCGATGCCGTCGCCATAACCCCCATGCCCGGCGCGGGCGCAACGAAGGATGGAAAATTTTCTTTGGGGCAATTCGGTAAGCCAAATATCCCTTGACAAGCTATGACGTCCCCCCCTATACTTCGGCCCGTACAAGCAATGTCTTATCTCATAACAATCAAAGGAGGTATTTGCAGGATGGAAGAGATCACAATTAACGTCAATGGTGTTCCCAAGCGGATTGTAGTGGATCCGCAAAAGACCTTACTCAATGTAATCAGGGAAGACCTACATCTTACCGGAACCAAAGCGGGTTGCTCGGCAGGTCATTGCGGAACGTGCGCAGTGATTGCAGACGGAGAAGTTATCATGTCCTGCCGATATCCGATAGAAAAGGCCAGGGATAAAGAAATTATCACCATTGAAGGCATAGGAACCATGGAAAAGCCTCATCCCATTCAACTGGCCTTTGCCGCGAATGGTTCGGTTCAGTGCGGTTTTTGCACGCCAGGTATGATAATCCGTGCCAAGGCGCTGCTGGACAAAAATCCCAAACCTACCCGGGACGATATCAAACAGGCAATCCAACCGCATCTCTGCAGGTGTACGGGATATGAAAAAATACTGGCAGCCATCGAAACAGCCGCCGCTTTTCTAAGGAAAGAGATCAAATCCGTTATACCCAAAGTCAGCAAGAAAATAATAGGTGCGGAAGTTGCGAGACGCGATTCTCTGGCAAAAGCGACAGGTACCACGTTATATGCAGATGATTTCCCTATTGACAATTGCGCTTATATGAAGGTTGTCCGCAGCCCCCATCACCATGCCAAGATCGTAAGTATTGATAGTTCTGAAGCATTGGCAATGCCCGGTGTTCTGGCGGTGTTTACTGCCGATGATGTGAAGGGAACCAATATACTCAAGATGGCAGCCGATGATCTGCCCGTAATCTGTAAAGGAAAGGTCCGCATGGTCGGTGATCCAGTGGCCGCAGTTGTTGCCACCTCCGATAAAGCGGCCCTGGACGCCCTCGATAAGGTCAAGGTGGCCTATGAGGTGCTTCCGGCAGTGTTTACCGTTGAAGATGCCCTAAAGAATGGCGCCCCGCAAGTTCATGACGGAAACTCGAATCTCTTTTTCGAACAGCCTATCGTGTATGGCGATGTTAAAAAAGGGTTTGCAGAAGCGGATGTTGTTGTAGAGCATGATTTTGCAACACAGACAATTGAACATGGCTATCTGGAAACCGATTCCGGCATTGCCTATGTCCACGAGAATGGACAGTTGGTAATCATGTCCGGCAGCCAGAACATTTACCAGCACAAAAAAACAATCGGCGAAGCAGTCGGTATCGGCGCTGACAATGTCCGCCTTGTCCAGACGCCAACGGGCGGCGCCTTCGGTGGAAAGCTGGACGTATCTGTCGGGGGCATTCTTGGTGTGGCGGCCCTTGCTTTAAAACGGCCGGTCAAGCTCGTGTACACAAGAGCAGAAGTCTTTGCCGCTACAACAAAGAGACATCCTTTTTATATGAAAGCAAAATTAGGCGTTAAAAAGGACGGTACAATAACGGCTTATAGTCTTGATTGCGTGGCCGATGGCGGTGCATACAAATCCTTCTCCAATAGCGTGGTCACACGCGGTATTGTGCACTCAAGCGGCCCTTACCGGATGAAAACCGCCAATGTGGTTGGAAAGGCAGTATATACAAACTCTGCCATGAAGGGGGCAATGAGGGGTTTCGGCGTACCCCAGACAGCATTCGCGGTTGAATCCCTCATTGATGAAGCGGCATTAAAAATAGGTATGGATCCGTTTCAATTCCGGAAGAAAAACGGGTTTGTCACCGGGGATGTAACGATATGCGCTCAACCGCTTACGGACAGTTTCGGATTTCTTGAATGTCTCGAAACGATCCGGCCTCACTATGAAAGGGCTGTAAAAGACGCCAAGGCCGGGTCAACAGACGCATTGAAGAGAGGCGTCGGTCTGGGCACAGTATTCTTTGGCCCGGGCCGTAGCGCACCGGATCAATCTGAGGCCTGGGCGGAACTTTTGCCCGACGACAAACTCCAGATATGGATCGGTTCGGCAGATATGGGTCAGGGATCGGATACCATGTTCTGGCAAATTGCAGCCGAGACCTTCGGCTATCCGCTGGAAAAGGTGCTTGTCTGCTCAACGGACACCAATCAAGTACCGGACGGCAATTACTCTGCCGGCAGCCGTCAGACCTATATATCTGGAAGGGCTGTGCAGTTGGTTACCGAACAGCTCAAAAAGACTATGGCGGAGAACGGCTGCAAGACCTACGCCGATATGAAGGCAAAAAATATTCCTACGATCTCCAAACTTATTCACAAATCTACAACAACAAAGCTGGATGCAGTGGACGGCCACGGTACACCATGGGAAACGTATTCCTTTGGCGTGCAAATGGCTGAGGTGGCTGTAGATACAAAAACCGGGAAAGTAAATGTTATAAAAATAACCGCGGCCCATGACCCGGGAACTATTATTAATAAAATCAATGTTGACGGGCAGACTTGGGGCGGCATAGTCCAGGGATACGGTTACGCACTTTTAGAGGAGTACATATACAATAAAACGGATAGTTTTGCCAAGTTCAGGATACCCAGAGCCAAGGATATACCTGAAATAGAAGTGCACTTTGTGCAAATTCCCAGGAAAAACGGACCGTTCGGTGCGTCCGGAATGGCAGAATTTTGTCTGGTGCCGACCGCCCCGGCGATTGCCAACGCAATTTTCAATGCCTGCGGCGCCAGGGTATGCGAACTGCCGATCACGGCCGAGAAGGTAAAGAAAAATCTGCCTTAGCGGGCAGGTTACGAACGGTGGGCAAATAATTTTGATGAACTGGTCAAAAATACTGGATACCGGTGAAAACCGGTGTCCAGTATTTTTGTAACACGTTGAAATTTCTGGATTCCTGTGTTTCCCCGTCAAGCGAGGACTAAACAGAGCGACGGAATGACGATTTTGGGGCATTTTCAACTTTTGACCAGTTCACCAGTTCATTAATTTTGAATGTTTTCCTTGACAATTAATTGGCTTGTTGGTATATTAGCCAACAGGCAAGGAGAAACATAATGATCACATTTGAAGAAGCGGAAATCAGGGCGAAGATCATCAAGTCCATGTCGCACCCCGTGCGGTTGATGATAATTGAGTTTCTGAAAGGCCGCGAACGTTCCTTTTCGGAAATGTTTGACCTTTTTAAGCTTGACAAATCAACTGTCTCAAAACATCTGCTGGTGCTGAAG